>JAPZAV010000163.1 GCA_027460465.1 Candidatus Methanoperedens sp.
CAGAGACCATATAGCAGCCAAAATCATATTGAATCGAAGTACCGTAGGAACTGCGGGAATTAAAGCCTGTCAGAGTATTCTCAATAGAGAACCGATGAAACAGGAAGCTTCACAGCTTTAGCGTGAGGTAGTTCACCATATATTCCGTACCCTCTCATGTTAGTTTGCTGAATTTTTACTACTCATAATGTAAATACCTTCATCGAAACCAGCCAGCTTTAAGTGCAGTAACTAACTAATAATAGCATTTTTAATGCTAGTGTCCACATACCTGTTGGGGTAAATCTCACCGCAAAGCGCGCAAAGTTCGCAAAAATATTGCTGCTACACTTTGCGCTCTTAGCGAACTTTGCGGTGTCTACGTATGGCTTTTTCCCCACCAGATAGCCGGACATCAAGATTAAGACTCAGGTTGCAACACCACCTGCGCCTCCTGCAACTTCCTTGAAAGTGACATCTCCCATCAAGCCCTTGCCAGCTTCTTTTACTCTGTCAATTGCCGAGGGGTTTACTTTCATGTGTTTTACCGGCTTAGGAAAGACTATCTGTAAAGACTTCCTGCGTGGATACTTCCCTTTCGGGTTTACGAGCATCAGTTCTTCTAAGAACCATATCGATATACAGTATCTTTAAATCCACGCCTCGCCATCGTGCGCCATTCGGCGTTGGTTGTGAGCAATCGAGCATAACGGGTTTGCCGCAGTAGGGGGAAGGGGATTTTCTTACCCGGCAAGGAGGCAGGAAGCTCTGACAAAGTGCAGCAGAAGGGGAAGGCTGATAAAGGCTTTTCATTTCAGCGCCAGGCAGTAACTATTGGTGGATGCAGGACAATCATAAAACTCCTTCATCCAGTGCTTCAATCAATTTCTGGCAAAATCCAGGACTTATCCAAATATCTCTGCGCCTCTTTATTTCTTCAAGGTATTCTGTCAGTTGAGACCTGGAAATGAATTTCTTTTGATACAGCTCGACAAGGATGCCCAATGTACCTTTCATAGTCGTATCAGCCGACATCTTCTGAAGATTTTCCTCTGCCACCTGGCGGGCGTCAAAGTCGTCTATGAATACATAATCGGCAGAAAGCTGTAATGCTATCTTTATCGTTTCTAATTCACCTTGATGCAGTTCAGAGGACATATCCAGCGTGACTTCTTTTATTTCATTTGAAGGAAAGACCACAATCTTCTTGCTCTGATAGAAGTTATCTATTTAGGTTCTAATCCGTGAGCATAGGCTACAGGTATCATTTCCCTGATAGAAATACCTGCTAATTCCGCAGCTTTTGCCAGCGACATGCCGCCTTTTTTAAATCTCTCTATAGCTTTTTCTATCTTCATTTGCTTTAACCCCAGTTTCAGGACTTCAGAGATTGAAGCTTCATCCTCAGGGAGTTCTTCTGCCAGATGGTCAGGCAGTCGAACAGTGATTGTTTTCATAAATGTTCAATTCTCTTTGGGCGATATAAATTTATTGCGGGAGCGTATTTTATGTTACCAGCGTCACAAAATAGAAAATATGTGAGCTATAACCTACATTCCGCACATGACGCCGTTGATTTTATATAATTAAAATAAAAATCAGCTGGCATGGAATATTCGAGTAAAAACATTGATCACCTCGGTATAGTAGCAGGTGTATGCAAAGAGATCGGACTGGTTCAAGAGATAGATAACCTTGTAGGTATAAATGAAAAACAAGTTGTGACCACTGGAGAGGCTATTACAGCAATGG
This sequence comes from Candidatus Methanoperedens sp., assembly GCA_027460465.1. Lineage (GTDB taxonomy): Archaea > Halobacteriota > Methanosarcinia > Methanosarcinales > Methanoperedenaceae > Methanoperedens. Next base: position 1,732 of record JAPZAV010000163.1, read on the forward strand.
TAATAAATGCATTGGGCTTTGTAAATAGACCTCTTTATCTCTTTCCAGAATTTATGAGAAACAAGCCTACTGAGCTCTTTTTTCGCGAAGACCTGAAACCGGAAGATTTCAATGATGATACGATTGGAAGGAGTTTAGAAAGATTATTCGAGAATAATCCGACAAAAATATTCATGCATATCGCCCTTAAAACAGCCGATAAACTTGGAATTAGTAGAAAGTTTCTCCATCTGGATACTACCACTATGAGCGTACATGGAGAGTATAAATTCGATGATATTGATCAAGTACCAATAAAAATAACCAATGGGTTCTCTAAAGACAAAAGGTTTGATTTGAAACAGTTCGTCATCTCTCTAATCACCAGTTCTCAGTCTGATTTTCCAGTGTGGATGGACGTTTTAAGTGGTAATTCTTCGGACAAAACGCATTTCCGTGATGTGATAAAAAAGTTCTCAAAAGAACTTTCTAAACAGAACGAAGATACATATTTTGTCATGGATTCGGCCATGTATACCGATGATAATGTTAAAGAGATCTCGCCTCTGGTCAAATGGATAAGCAGAGTTCCAGAGACCATCTCTGAAGCTAAAAAGTTAATAGAAGAAGCAGGCATTGAGGAAATGAGTAAAAGCAGCATTGAAGGCTATAGTTACAAGGAATATATGAATTCATATGGAGGAGTAGAACAGAAATGGCTGGTTATTTTTTCAGAGGAAGGTTATGATAGAGAGATCAAGACTTTGAATAAGAATATAGACAAAGAAAAAGATAAGATAGAGAAGCAATTATGGCATTTTATGAATAACGAATTCAACTGCCAGGAGGATGGAGTTTCTGAGCTTAATAAGCTGGTAGTGAAGTGGAAGTACCATAAAATTAATGAAATCAATGCTGTTGAAGTTAATAAAACGGGGAAGAGGGGAAGACCGAGAAAAGATATGCAGAGCTTAAAAAAGGTCTATAAGATAAAAACAGGGTTTGTGAGAGATGAAAATAGAATTGAACTTGAGAGAATCAAGAAGGGAAGATTCATTGTTGCTACAAATGATACAGGAATGGACAATAATGAAGCTTTAAAGGAATATAAAGGGCAACAGAGCGTTGAGAGGGGCTTCAGATTCTTAAAAGACCCTTTATTCTTCGCATCATCGATATTTTTAAAGAAACCACAGAGAATCGTGAGCCTTGGAATGGTGATGGTTCTTAGTTTACTCGTATATTCAGTTGCCCAATTGAAGTTAAGAAAGGCTCTGTCCGAACGCAGTGAAGCAATTCCGGACCAGAAAGGAAAACCGACCGCGAATCCAACGATGAGGAGAGTCTTTCAAATTTTTGAAGGAATTAGCCTGTTGATTGAATCGAGAAATGGAGTTGAGAACATTGTAGGAATGATGAACCTTAGAGAAATTCACAGGAAGATATTGGCACTCATGGGATCGAGTTATGAAAAAATGTATTTGTGTTAGGGGTATATGCGGAATGTGGGCTATAATGTCAAAAAATGAAATTTTGACCAGATACTGTTGCCATCCAATAGTAATGTGCATTATTCAAGCGAAAGATTAATATAGTAACAAGAATTGCATAAAACCATGGGATTGGTAATGTCCCTCAAAGCCTTGTAAAATCAATGCAACAAATCGCTATGTGTAGCCTAATTAACTTTGTAAATGACCATATTGTTATTTTACGAAGTTAAAAAATATAAAAAAAATAAAATCTTTATTTCTCTTCAGTCCTGTGAAGTTCTTCAAGCAGGAGATCCTTTTCCCTCTTGAGTTCTGCCTCCCTGCGTGCAAGGGCTCTCATGGCTTCGGTTGGCTTCACAGATACAACGATTCTGTGCTTGCTTTCCTTATTGTATTGCATGAATCCGTATATCATATATACTATGAATGCCGCTGGGATAAAGAACAGCCATCCAACCGTAAATACCAGGAAGGTCTCTGCAGGGAAATTATAGGCCACTGCCATGAATCCCGCTGCCGCTGAGGCAGCCACAATATATTTCAGCCAATTTTTCATATTTTATCACCTCTTCAATTCAATATTAGTCATGACAATGTTAAAAAATTGCTTGCTAATACTTCTTGATAAAAATACGGTCAAGCGACACAAAAATCATATCATGTCTGTTATGATCCAATTCAGACAGATTACTTACTTCTCTGTGGTTCTGGCGCCAGATCATGCGGGATTCATGGCGCAGAAAAGACAGGATTTCTGGATCATGGTTCCATATACACTTCAAAACGTCATTTTTTCTATTCTTTGTCTTTCAATTCCATATATCGCAATGCAGTGTCGGAACCTGGCACATACAGAACAGAACATTATCAGACGATTTTTTAATGTTGTCATTGGATATGTTAAAATTGAGGATGATCAGTATGGAAAACCAGATAAAGTACACAATTGCTGTGGTAGCTGGCTTTATTTTCACAGTAGCAGCATATAATCTTCCGTCGGATAGCTTTTTCGCCCTGTTCGGAGCAGGATTATTCCTGATCCCGGCATCGTTCTTTATGTATCTTGTACATGCAGTTGGAGGGACGTAGAAAGTGGGATCACCGGGAGATGGAACAACATGAAAGGAGGAGAATATGAACGTAACAAAACACATCTCCCTTGATGACGACAGCATCGAGAAGATGAAGCCGTACATGGAAAAACATGGAGGGAATTTTGGCAATGCCCTGAGGGAGATCATAAACATGGCAGGGAAGTACAGTCCGAGGATGAACTCATCAGCGACAGACCTGCCTTTATTGAACTGGACGCTCTCTGAGTTAGAGGGTACGCTTGTACCTGAGAACGTGCTGGATGAGACAATAAATCCTGCGCTCATTAATTCGATGACAAAACTTGAGGAATATCTGAAACGCAGGTTCGATGAACTTGGATGGAATATTGACATCATCCTGAAATATGACAGCGATTCGTTCCCTGCAAACGTAATGCTTGAAATAAAAGGGTCTTCCCAGAGGATAAAGTTCGCCGCTGCCCTGATATCGCATTACCTTGTGAAGAACACACTTGAAAGATCCCCGCTTGAGATCAGGAATGCAGTCAATTTCAATGAATGCATCAAGGTCGAGCTTTCAAGAGCCGGTAAAAAGGAAGCGCAGAGAAGCCTGATCACCTTTTTTGGATCCAGGGATGAGTTTATGAAGATCATAAAGAACAACCCGATTTTCTGGAAGGCTATTATCAGCAGACATCTTTTGAGCAATTACAACATGGTCACTGTTCACAGGAATTATTTCGAGGACATGCTCGCCAACAATATACCGCTCGGAGAAATAACGATCGAGAACCTGGCAAAAAGACCAATAAAAGACATTCCATTAAAAGAGATGCTGTCCCTGATAAAAGATGTGTATGAAACTTCCAGGATCGCAGAAAGGGTGGAAATAGATGATGACTCGATAGCATTGTTCCACAATTTTAGAAATAAAGAAGCAATAGGAAAAATAACAAAGAGCCTTGTCATGCTTATGGAAGCAAATGGGCACTTATATGAAGCAAAATCAATGGCAAATATGATCATGCTGAAGCATCGTCCGGATGTTGGCATAAAGATCAATGAGATAGTGAACAATCTGAAAACAAGCCACAGCACAGTGGATCAGGAACTGATAATGTTCATGGCGTTTCTCAAAGGATTGAAGGATCTTCCAGATATCCCCCTATCACTTACCGCGCTTGGCAGAAGAATCGGAAAATACCTGATGCAGGAATACGAGAATGAAAACAATATCAGTAATTGGGACCTGGAAACATTCCAGAAAGCTTTAGAGATGATAGATTCAAGATTACATAGAGAAAGCGAATGGAAAATAGAAGGGAAGAATATGCTTTATACAATCAAGAAATGCAGTCTTGCAAAAGAAGGGAACAATTTTGACACGAATGTCTGCCATACTGCAAGGGAAACATTCAAAGGGGCACTGGATTATGCACTGGGAAATAAAACCGAATTAGAGGTTATGAAATTGGTTACTCATGGGGATAATTTCTGCGAGGTGATGATACGAGTACCATGAAGAAAATCCATCAAAGAGCATGCAAGCTTGCAGCTCTGCTCGTTCTTGCCGGGATGTTCCTGACAGTGGCTGATGCTCAGATAAGGAACGAGGACATCTCGTGCTTCCACTGCCATTCCAGCGAGGTAAAGGAGTTCGAGAAGAGCGTACACTATGACAGGAACATTTCATGCGCAGACTGCCACGGCGGAGAACTGAAGATCAGCGGAGCAGCGGTTTCAATAACCGCGATGTTTACAAATTTCACAGGAGTGCCTACGAAGACCAATATGACCGAATTCTGTTCAAGATGCCATGCAGACGCAGGCAGGCTGTACAGAGAGAGCATACACTGGAGAGAACTTGAAAAAGGAGTTGCGATAGCACCGGCATGTACTGATTGCCATGGAGTCCACAATATTCTGCCCCGTGATAATCCAGATTCACCTGTATATCCGGATAAGGTACCATTATTGTGCGCAGACTGCCATGAAAACCAGACCAAAATGAGCGCATGGTACTATGGGATTCAGACAGACAGGTTTGATACCTATAAGAAATCATACCACTACAAGGCGCTTCTGGTGGGTGGAAAGGGGCTTGCCATATGCTCTGACTGCCATGAATACCACGATGTAAAGAGCGAAAACGATCCAGCGTCTGCGATATATCCTGCCAATCTTCCGCAAACATGCGGAAAACCTGGATGCCATCCAGGTAATAGCGCACTGATCACAGGCGGAAAGGTACACGAAGGTCAGTCGGTTTTTCTGCTGTTCATAGATGCAAAAAAACTTGTGACTTATTTCTATATAATAATGATAATTTTCGAACTGGCTTTCACATTAGGGCTGATTTTCCTCGGTGTTACTTCAAAATACGAATTAAGAAGGAGGCATTAAAATGGGACTGCAATTCAAGAGGTTCACGCTTAACCAGCGCATAGAGCATATATTATTCTTTACCACATTCATCCTGCTCGCATACACAGGTTTCCCTTTGAAGTTCCCTGATGAATGGTGGTCAAGATTGATGATCGCATCTGTAGGCGGATTTGATAACAGGACACTGATACACCACTATTCCGGGCTGCTGATGATCGGCGTGTCGGTGTACCACGTGGTTTACCATCTCATCGAGAAGCCGCGCTTTGATATACTGTTCAACTTAAAGGACCTCAAAGACTTCCAGCAACAGATCAGGTATTTCTTCAGACTTTCTGATGAGCATCCAAAATTCGGGAGATACACATGGAAGCAGAAGTTCGAATATTTCGGTGCCGGGTTTGGGGCTGTCATAATGGGATTCACAGGATTATTGATGTGGAAGCCGTTCGAAGCGATGCAGTATTTTCCGATAGGGGTCGTCCAGATCGCCAACCTTTTCCACACATGGGAAGCTGTCCTTGCTTCACTTGCTGTGTTCATAGGGCATTTCTATGATGAGCATTTCGGAAAATTCCCGAACATATCCTGGGTGACAGGCAATATCTCTGAGGAAGAAATGCGCGAGGAGCATCCGCTTGAATATGAAGAGGTGATGCAGAACAAGGAAACCGATGAAGTGGTACATGAGACGGATGAGAAAAGAAGCATACTGGTACTGTTCGGAAAGATGGTGTTCACGATAGTTTTCCTGGCTATATGTATCTGGATGCTGTGGATATCATATCACGTGCTTGTCGAGGCGATCACCACATATTTACTCTGAGAGGATCAGGGCAGGGTGCTTCTCCCCTGCCTGATTCTTTCTTCCACCATGCGGTCTGCTGCAGCCAGGGTTGAGATCCCCTCAGACCTGGAGATATCGTAGATCGATCTCAGGCGATCGTATATCTTTTCTGCCATCCGGATCACAGTTTCTCTATCGCACCTCCCCATCTCATAAAGCGCGGAGATCAATCCACCTGCATTGATCACATAGTCTGGAGCATAAAGGATGCCTCTTTTCCACAGCTGCACAGCATGTCGGTCTTCTGCGAGCTGGTTGTTCGCTGCCCCTGCCACGATCCTGCATCTGAGAAAAGGTATGACCTCATCATTAAGGATACCGCCAAGCGCACAGGGCGAGAAGACCTCTGCGTCGATCCTGTAGATCTCATGAGGCATGACAGCAGTGGCACCGAGTTCCATGAGCCCGGAAAGTCTGCCCTGATCGAGATCAGTTATTATGAGCCTGGCACCTTCGGCATGAAGCATGCGAGCCAGCCGTTCACCCACTTTGCCGATGCCCTGGATCGCAATACGTATCCCCGCGAGGGAATCGCTTCCATACACCTCTTTCACAGACGCCTGAATTCCTCGAACCACCCCCAGCGCGGTGAGGAATGAGGACTGCCACTCCTCTTCCATGCTTTTCGGTGGAATGATGGTGTATTCTGTCTCCTTGTTCACGATCCTCATGTCCTCCGAAGATGTTCCCACATCCTCGCCAGTGAGAAACCTGCCGCCCATGCTCTCGACGAGCCGCCCGAATGCGCGCAGCAGTTTTTCAGATTTATTTTTCTCTGGATCACCGATGATGACAGCCTTGCCGCCGCCGAAGTCAAGACCAGCGGCCGCCGCTTTATAGGTCATGGCGCGGGAAAGGCGCAGCGCGTCTGCCAGAGCTTCAAGATCATCCCCGTAGGGAAGCATGCGCGTGCCTCCCACAGCCGGACCGAGAGTTGTGTCATGGATTGCTATGATAGCCCTGAGCCCGGAATCATCATCCCTGGCGTATATCACCTCTTCATAACCAGGTATGTTCAGTTTTTTAGTTGACATAAACACACAGGAATTCGTCAACGGTATAATAAAATCTACTGAATGGCAAAACAGAAATAGTTTGAACTCTGAGTAGAACACATGGTTGTCACCAAACACATCTCCCTTGATGAAGAGAGCTTCGGGAAGATGAAGCCCTATGTTGAGAAGCACCACGGCAATTTCAGTGCTGCTTTAAAGGAGATCATAAGTCAGGCAGGGAAATCAGGACTTCCGCCCAATTCCTCAGCCATCGACAACCCGCTGTTCAAATGGATGCTGCTTGAGGTCAACGGCATACTTATTCCTGATACCGTGCTGGATGAATTGATAAATCCCGTGCTGATGGATTCGATGAGAAAGCTTGAGGAGCATCTGAAGCACAGGTTCGAGGAGCTTGAGTGGGATATTGATCCTGTTCTGAAATACGACAGCGACTCCTCCCCTTCAAGGGTTTCGCTCGAAATGAAAGGGTCTCCACAGAAGAAAAGATTCGCTGCTGCCCTGGTATCGCAGTACCTTGTGAAGAACTCGCTTGAAAGATCCCCTCTTGAGATCAGGAGCGCGGGTGATTTCAATGAATGCATCAGGGTCGAGCTTTCAAGAGCAGGTAAAAAGGAAGCGCAGCGAAGCCTGATCACGCACTTTGGCGGGATGGATGAAGCAATAGGGACTGTGAAGAGCAATTCAGCATTCTGGAAGGCTGTTATCAACAGGCACGTTCTGAGCAATTACAACATGATCACAGTTCACAGGAATTACTTTGAGGACTTGCTTGCCAATAGCATTCCTCTTGGTGAAATAACCATCGAGAACCTGGCAAAAAAACCGCTCCAGGAGATCCCCCTGAAAGAGATGCTTCCGTTGATAAAGGAGGTCTATGAGATCTCAAGGATCGCAGACAGGGTGGAATTTGATAAGGACGCAATAATATTATTCCATAATTATAGAAATACGGATGCGATTGAAAAAATAAAAAAGATACTTGTCATGCTTCTTGAGGCGAACGGTCATCTATATGATGCAAGATCAACAGCCAATATGATCGTGCTGACGCATCGCCCGGATGTGGGCATGAAGATCAACGAGATCGTGGACAATCTGAAAACAAGCGACAGCAGTGTGGATAAGGAGCTGATAATGTTCATGACCTTTCTGAAAGGGCTAAAGGACATGCCTGATATACCTTTATCATTGACCGCTCTTGGCAGAAGGATTGGAAAATCCCTGATGCAGGAGTATGAAAAAGAAAAAGGTCTCAAGATCTGGAGCCTGGAAAATTTCAAAAACGCTTTCGAGATGATAAATTCCAGACTGCATATCGAGAGTGAATGGAAACTTGAGGGGAAAGATCTGCAGTACACCATCAAGAAATGCGGGATCACAGCTGAAGGGAATAAGTTCAATACATACATCTGCCGCACCATCCGAGAAACATTCAAAGGGGCATTGAATTATGCTTTCGGGAACAGGGCTGCACTTGATATCAGGAAACTGGTGACGCACGGGGACAGCCTGTGCGAGGTCGTAATAAAGGTGCAGTGACGCTGTCCGCTCTGGCATTCAGAAACCTTTAATATTGGCCGATCCCACAAATATACTGATCAGGTGGGTTATGAGTAGATCAACAACGTTCAGAAAACTTACCCGTACAATCAGGATCGCTTTGTATTGCGAAGAAAATAAAATCTCAACATGCGAAGGACTTGAGCAGGTGGCAAAGCTTGAGTCGGACGAATATCGCATCAGCAGGCGCAGGTTTATTGCAGCTACAGGCAAACTGGCCCTTGTTGCAGCGCTTGGGTCAGCGGCTTTGCCGATAGACCGTGCTTTTGCAGCTCCACCAGGCACGTCTGCAAGTATCGGGATTGTGGGGGCAGGTCTGGCAGGTCTGGCATGCTGCTATGAACTGAAAAAGAACGGAATAAATGCAACCCTGTATGAAGCAACGAATCGAGTGGGGGGACGCTGTGCCTCGCTTGCAGGTTTTTTCCCCGATCAGGTCGCTGAGCTGGGTGGTGAATTCATAGATAATCTTCACAAGACCCTGCTTGGATATGTTAAGGAATTCAAGCTTCAGGTCGAGGATGTTGAAAAAGCGCCTGGTGAAGTTTTCTATTATTTTAAGGGCAGGCATATTCCTGAGTCAAAGGTCGTGGATGAATTCCGTGCTCTTGTGCCTGCAATGCATGAGGATCTGCGCAAACTCACACCGCCGACTGCTGACAATTACACAGCCGATGACGTGAAGCTTGATTATACAAACCTCAAAGATTACCTGGAGTCACGGGGTGCAGGAGAGATCATAAAAGCAGCTATCAATGAGGCATATGTCGCTGAATACGGGCTTGAAATCGAGCAGCAAAGCTGTCTTAACTTCCTGCTTTTCATTCATGCTGACAGGAGGTCCAAGTTCAGGCCTTTTGGTATCTTCAGCGACGAAAGATACCATGTCATTGGTGGAAACCAGCAGATCGCTGAAGGTCTGAGCATGCGTCTTGGCAGCCAGATCAAATCCGAAATGCGGCTGATCAAAGCGAGAAAGACTTCTGCGGGTCAGATAGGGCTGACTTTCAGGCAGGGTATGACTCAAGGTGTCTTCAAGGAGGGCACAGCGAGTGGAAAAGCAGGTGCCAGTTTAAGCCTCGCGGTTCACGATGCAGTTGTGTTCGCGATTCCATTTTCAGTGCTTCGTGAGGTGGATATGGCAGGGCTTGAACTTCCTTCCTATAAGCTGCAGGCGATCAACGAACTTGTGTACGGTACCAATGCGAAGATGATGGTCGGTTTTAATAATCGTCCCTGGATTGCTCTGGGAAGCAAGGGCACGTCGTATTCAGATCTTGAGAACCACCAGACAACATGGGAGACAAATCCTGCTAATGCAACTGACAGGCATGCTATAATAACAGATTACTCCGGCGGGAAAAGAGGCGAAAAGCTCGATCCTTTACAGGTTCAGAAAGAGGCTGAACTATTCCTTAAAGACCTTGATCGCGTTTACCCCGGTGCGTATGCGGCTGCTGCACGGGATGAAAAAGGCAACCTGCGCGTTCGTCTGGCGCACTGGCCGTCAATCCCTTTTACCAGGGGTTCCTACACCTGTCCCCATCCCGGCTATTTCACAACGATCGCAGGCAACGAGCAAAAGCCTGCTGGCAATATTCACTTCGCAGGAGAGCACACGAATTCATTTTACGAGTGGCAGGGCTTTATGGAAGGAGCTGCGCTCTCAGGCATCCGTGCAGCGAATGAGATTCTCAAGGATATCAAAAGCGAGAGGCTGTAAATACTTCAGAAAGGCTTGATAACCCCTGGTGATATGTTACAAAGTCACACGACCCAGGGCTGGGTTTTGCATTTCTTTCCGTTACTTGATTTTTGATTTTCAATTCAGGCGCAGGATAATAATTGACAAGAATTGTTTTAGGGCTGTTTGAAAAGCTATTTAAAGTCTCAAATTCAATAATGAATCTGTGATTGAAATGGAAGCATTAGACATTCCAGAGGCTATAAATGAAGAGGTTGACATTCTTGTAAAGAAAGGATATTACCCTTCGAAATCAGATTTACTAAGAGATGCTTTCAGGGCTTTATTAAATACAAAAACAGAATTGAAAATTTCTCTGGCAATAGAACTGTATCTTAAAGGAAATATCTCAATTGGAAGAGCTGCTGAACTTTCTGGTCTAACAACAATAGAGTTCAAAGAGGTTATGGCAGCAAGAGGAATAATAAGAAAAACTGAAGGCAAGTCTGCTGCTGAGATGGATGCAAAACTTAAAAAACTAGGGATTATTTGATGTTTTTTGTAGACTCGGATATTCTCAGTGCTTTTGTGAAAGTCGGTGCTATCAAGCATCTGAAAGCGCTATTTCAAGAAATAAATATCTCTCAATCCATCTATGAAGAACTTGCGCGTGCTAAGCGTGCAGGTTATCCCTATCTGGATGATATTCTTACCGAAGTTGAAATTGTTCTCCTTTCGGAAGATGAATTCAAAGATTTCAGAAATTTATTGGAAAATGAAGAAGATTTGCATGAGGGTGAGTGCCAATTGATTGTATTATGCAAATCAAGAGAAGGTATTTTGATTACGAATGATAAAGCTGTAAAAAGATATTGTAAAATGAATAATATAGATTTTCTCGATTTAGAAGATATTTTGCGAGCATTGAAATTGAAAAAGATACTCACATATGTAGAACTAAAAAACCTTATAGAAGATATTGAAAAGAAAGACTGGACAATCATAAAAGCGAAAGACGATATCCTCAAAGATTGAAATTATGAGATTCGAAGAAAAATTATGATTTTGGGGTCAAGGGGTAAAAGAAAACTCAAATCCCTTCAGGGTTGGGATGAATTTTACCCCTTGCAATATCAACAATACTTTCACTGCGCTTGCATCAGAGATATAAGGTAATAAAAGAAATCGATGTTGAG
>JAPZAV010000164.1 GCA_027460465.1 Candidatus Methanoperedens sp.
CAATAACAGAGGTCGAAATATGGCAACGAGGGTAAAAGGAGCAGAGCGGCACGCATCTGCCGCAATATTGATCATGATCATGTTTATTCTAACGAGCGGCTGCCTTCAGGATAAATCAGCTTCAGGGGCTCCGAATGAAGTCACGCAGACCCCGGCTGCAACAGAAAGAGCATGGACAACAGCGATAGAGAGAGTTTCCATCGAGCTTGACCTGCTTAATTCAGAAGGGTGGAGCACCCTTGCAGGCGATCTGAATAGACCCAGGACTACAACATTATTATGGTATCACCTGAAAAAGATCATCAAATACGAGCCAAAGGTGGTCTTCGGGCACCCGGACAAGCTGAACACAGCACTTGCCATCCCTGTCAAGACAGGAGGGAACAGCACATTCCCGGTTATGAGAATAAAAGGCGTGGATTATTACATAATAGATCCAGTGACGCCCGAGATCGTCAGCGAATTCGACTACGGATATATGTACGATGATCCAGGCAGTGTTCCGCCCGGGTTTTTCAATGACTTCAGGCTCAATACGGACGATATCGCAATTGTTGAGCAGTGGATGAAGGATACAGGGGCAAGCCTCTATTACACAGATTTCCCATCAAAGTAGCACTATTTTACTTCTGTGTATACCACTTTTGTATCCTGCTTCTGTCCGTTAAGAAGCGGGGATATCGTTATGGTATATCTTCCAGAAGGTCTGATCCCGCTCACTTTTTCCGGGATCGTCATGCTGACCTGGATCTCATACGTCTCGCCCGGCTTGATATCCGAGGTATAATGGTCAAGATATTCTCTCTTTGCCGCATCACCCATCCATGCAAAGTTATTATTGACAGCAAGTGTTTCAATATCAAACCCTGTTATTGATGTAGATCCTGTGTTCCTCAGGACTATTTTTCCGCTGACTGTGTCCCCTGCTGTGTAGCCCGGCGCAATGTCTATGCTTGCGATCTTGAGCTCGCTCACCTCTTTTACGCTGAATTTTCCTGATGCAATGACACTGCCCTGGAACATGGCGCTCCATGTATGCTCCCCTGCAAAGAGGGGTTTTGTTGAAATAGAGCCGCAGTCGTTCACCTCTGAATGAGGTGAGGAATCAATCGAGATCATGACCCCTTTCACGCCAAAATTCCTGCCATTGTAGCGGGTCTGGAATCCCCACTGGTTCTTTGATGCTGCATAGTCATGCAATGCTATGCCTTCAGCAGAGTCTATCATGATCGTGGTCTGATTGGCTGTTATGATCATGGAATCAAAGGCAGCATCGAGTCCTATCCTGTGTTCCCCGATATCGAGCTTTTGCATGAGCTTGCGGTCGCTTCCTGCGTATTTCCCATCCACTGTCCAGTTGAACAGGGGATTATCGATGTTCCGGGCAGAAGCAGTAAGCTCAAGCTCGGTGCCCTTCCAGAGCACGCGATCGCAGCCGGCTGAGATGGAAGGAACTGGTTTTTCCACAGGCTTCTCTTTCTGCAGGATGATGCCTGAGGCAAGAGCGGCTGCGATCATGGCCAATACTGCAAGTGCTATGATCGCTTTCTTTGATGTGATCTTATTCTTGATGGTTTCAAGATTTATCCTGGGCATCAGAGGTTCAGTCTCCAGTGATTTATCTGCTCTGCGGGGCGCGAACCCTGCTCAATAGCAGGGAATAGATATATAGTAATCAAAGAATATAAATCTTTCTAATATTAAATAAGAACAGCATTGATAGGAATTGCATCCAGGAAAGGCATACCTTTCCAGTACAGCCTGGACGATCTGAGAGAAGACTTTCAGGCAGCAGAGAATCTATGATAGTCAGCAATTCTACTGTGCTGATCTACCTTGCAAAGATCGGGAAGCTCAGGCTGCTAAAAGAACTTTTTAAAGAGAACTGGAAGAGTTCGGAATAGATCCTGGGGAGGCACAGGCAATATCCCTCGCCAGGTCTGTTCCTGTCCTGCTTGATCAGACACATGCCAGAAATGCAGCTAAAGCATCTGGATTGAAACCAAGAGGCACGATCTTTGTTCTGCTTGCAGCGCTTCGAAAAAACCTGCTTACCTGTGAGGAATACCAGGACTCGCTGGAAGATCTTGTGAAAGCAGGATTCAGAATGAGCGATCAGGTATATCTGGAAGCGGTTAGATTGGGAAGACGAAAAGAGTAAATTCGACCATGTTTTGAAACTTTCCACAAAATGAGGTGAAAATGCACAGATAAACCCTTATATATTTCCAGATCCAATAGTTATTAAAAAAGTGAGGGTGGTAGAAGGTATGAAGCTTTCTAAATACCGATTTATCATAAAACCACAAAGAGAGCTTATTCTTCCACCATACAAAGGATCAACCTTCAGGGGCGGGTTTGGCAATGCCTTCAGGCACGCAGTGTGCATGGACAGAGAAAAGGAATGTGCAAATTGCGCGCTCAGGCAAAAATGCGTCTATTCCTATGTCTTTGAGACCCCGAATCCTGTGAAGGCGAAAAAAACGGAGGAATCAAAGGATGAAAACGTTCCGCATCCTTTTATTATCGAGCCTGCTCTGGATGAAGGGCAATATTATGGAAAAGATGATGAGCTGGAGTTTCATCTGATCCTCATCGGTCGTGCTGTTGACTACATCCCCTATTTTATCTATGCATTTGAAGAACTGGGCAGAACAGGGATCGGAAGAAATAAAGGGAAATATTCGCTTGAGAGAGTGGTCAGCCTTGATAAAGATAGAGAGATACTTATCTACGATGGGGATTCGCATTTCAGAGATGACTGCCTTGTGATAGATTCATCTGAGCTGGTCAGGGAAGCGGAAGAGCTCAATTGCCATACAGCTGCACTTCGCTTTCTTACACCGACGAGGATAAAATACCAGGGAAAGCTCATAATAGATATGGATTTTGGGATTTTGATGAGGAATCTATTAAGGAGGTTATCCTGGCTTGCAGAAGTTCACTGCGATGAGAAGTGGGAACTGGACTGGAAAGGACTTATTCAAAGGGCAGCAGTAGTTAAAACAGTGCATTCAGATCTGCAGTGGCGTGACTGGGAGCGCTACTCACAGAGGCAGGGAACAAGGATGAAAATGGGAGGTTTTGTGGGTGAAATGAGATTTGAAGGAGATCTTGCAGAGTTCAACCCGTTCTTGAAAATTGGCGAATTTCTCCATATAGGCAAGGGGACTGTTTATGGACTGGGGAAGTATGAGATATTATCAGGAGAAGCAGATCAGCTCGCAGGCAGAGCCCTGCGGGGGCTGAGTTCATTTAATGAGAAAATCAGTGACTTCATTTCCAAATAGCTCACCGCAGAGAACGCAAAGAGCGCAAAGGTTAGAAAAATCGTTCTTTGCGCACTTTGCGCCCTTTGAGGTATTTAAATATCGGTGCGGGGAAGAAAGGGATGTTCTTTGAAAGCGGTCATTTTGAGCCCCATAAGCCCTTCAAATCCTGGCGATACCCTCAGTGCCCTGGAAAACCCCTGGATGTTATCGCCAGCATGCGGAGGCTGAATTGATTTTTATAAATATGGAAAGATGCAACTTTTTTCGCGAAAAAATCGAGGCAATCGCCAGAAAAAACAAGACGCTTATCATACCATGAAAAAAACAGCGGCTCTCTGTGTGCTCTGCGGTCGATCAGCCCTGCCGGATCGAAACCAGACAAGTAATCTCAGAAAAAAAACAGCTTCGTGCTCTTTTCCAGGTGCCGCT
>JAPZAV010000165.1 GCA_027460465.1 Candidatus Methanoperedens sp.
CAGTTCAATAATGTATGTGCTGGTTTTGTTTATGTTGCGATTGCTAAAAGATGAGGACATAAAAATGATCCTGTCTGGTTTCACGGTTTCTATCAAGAAATAAAATAGCGAAAGGATATATTGTCTATCCAGCCGGCAAAGGGACGATCTGCTACAGGCGGTTTCAAGCTAAACTCCGCCAGCGGCGGCGCCTCACCGGGGTCTGGGTCGCAATCCCAGCGCAATATCGCTGATGTTGACCAAAAGTGTTAATAGTACGCTTTTCTACCCACTGATTCACCAACCGCCTTTTCACCAAAAGAAGTTTACAAAGACCACCGAAGATTCACCACTGCCCGGTCGAGTAACCTTTATATACCATCATCACTAACCTAAGGTTAGTAACCTCAAGTCACTAACATGAGGTAAAGATCAGAAATGGAATCAGAAAAGCTTCTTGACATACTCGGTAACAGCAACAGAAGGAAAATCCTTCAGCTTCTTGCGAGCAGACCCTGCTATATGAGCGAGATAGCAGAAAGACTGGATGTCGGCGCAAAAGCGATACTGGGGCATCTTGAGCTCCTCAGGAGTGCAGGTCTTGTCAAAGCCAATGTAGATGAGCAGCGGCGCAAATATTTCCATATTACAGATAACCTGAGACTGGAAGTGTTTGTGTCGCCCTATTCTTTTGAAGTTGAGACCACAGTTGTCGATATCAGTGAGGCACATGTGCATCACAGAAGAGAGACTGTGCTTGAAGATCTAAAATCCCTGTATGAAGAGATACAGGATCTTGTGGAAGAGAGGCAGAGGATAATGCAGCAGTACCAGAAAGTCCAGGCGAATCTCGCAGAAGCCATGGGAAAGAGCATGGATGCGATCGAGGAGATCGCACATGACCACGTGGAGGCAGAGATTCTCTATGCTTTGCTGAAAGGTCCTATGACGAAGCGCTCGATTTCCATACAGCTTGAACTGCCTGAGTATGCGCTTGAGGAATATCTGAACAGAATGATGAAAAAAGAAATGATAACAGAGGATAACAGTAATTACAGTATATAAGAGGTAAGACAGATATGTATAGAGGATGGAAAAAAACAGAATGGTTTACAGATGTATTCGCAAAAGAACTTGAAGAGATGAATGAGATCATGGAAAGCATGATTCGCAATCTTGGCAAAGAACCGGGAGTCCACGGGTTCAGTATGATGGTCGGACCTGACGGCATACCGCATATTGAATATTTCGGTAATGCAGGCAGGGCTTCGGCTGAGAGCATGGATGACGGTGTCAGAGAACCCTTTACCAGTTCGACGCTTGATGAAAAGACCAATGAACTCAACATCACCGCAGACATGCCTGGAGTCCAGAAAGAAGAGATCAAGATCAATGCCACCGAGGATGAAGTGATCATCAGCACAGAGGGCAGCGGAAGGAAATACTATAAAAGCATAAAAACCAAATCAATGATAGATCAGGACAGTGCCAGAGCAAGGTACAACAACGGTGTGCTTGAAGTCACATTCAAGCTCAAAGAGGCACAGAAAGGAAAGACTGTGAAAATCGAGTAAAAGAGATATTATATAAAAGCAATAAAAAGGATATCATGGATAAGAAGGATAAAACAATTGCAATGAAAGTCGGCGAAGCAAAATCCTATGACGCTGGCAGAGGGATTGCACGCATAGACCCTGAGATTGCTTATGAACTTGGACTGCAGACAGGCGATGTGATAGGCATTGAAGGCACAAAAAGGACTGCAGCCCTGATATGGCCGGGTTATCCCGAGGATAGCAACACAGGGATCATACGAATAGACGGTACGGTCAGACGCAATGCAGGCGTGAGCATCGACGACAGGATACATATACGCAAGATCCAGACAGCGCCTGCTGAAAAGATCCTGTTCGCACCCACGCAGCCTCTCAAGATCCAGGGCGGTGAGACCTACCTTGCCCACAACCTTGAAGGAAGAGTGGTCACGCGAGGCGATGTTGTTGAGCTGAACATCATGGGGAGGCGTGTCGATCTTGTGGTAATATCCATAAAACCTGTCATAGACTCTGTCATAATCAGCGACAGCACTTCCATAGAGATCAGTGAAAAACCTGCTAAAGAGCTGCCAACCATTCCGCGGGTCTCATACGAGGACATAGGCGGTCTGGGAGAGGAGGTCAGGAAAGTAAGAGAGATGATCGAACTTCCGCTTCGCCATCCTGAGATATTTGAGCGGCTCGGTGTGGAAGCGCCGAAAGGTGTGCTGCTTCACGGTCCTCCTGGAACAGGGAAGACCCTGCTTGCAAAGGCGCTCGCCTCTGAGACAAATGCGAATTTCCTCACTCTCAGCGGTCCTGAGATCATGAGCAAGTTCTATGGGGAATCAGAGGAACGATTGCGAGAGATCTTCAAGCAGGGAGAAGAGAACGCACCAAGCATCATACTGATAGATGAAATTGATAGCATCGCGCCCAAGAGAGAAGAGGTCACAGGCGAAGTGGAAAGGCGCGTTGTAGCGCAACTGCTTGCAGTGATGGACGGTCTTAAGGCACGGGGTAAGGTCGTGGTCATCGGAGCCACCAACAGACCCAACGCAATTGATCCTGCGCTTCGCCGCCCTGGCAGGTTCGACCGTGAGATCGAGATCGGAGTCCCGGACAGGAAATCGCGTCTTGAGATCCTGCAGATCCATACAAGAGGAATGCCGCTTGCAAAAGACGTGAGACTTGAAGATCTCGCGGATCATTCCCACGGTTTTGTGGGAGCAGACCTCGCAGCTCTTGCAAGAGAAGCAGCGATGAGTTCCATCAGGCGTGTACTTCCAGAGATAGATCTTGATGTTCAGTGCATCCCTGCAGAGATACTGAACAAGCTGAACGTGACAGAAGAGGATTTCAATAGTGCCCTTCGCGAGATGACACCTTCAGCTCTGCGAGAGGTGTTCATCGAATCCCCGAACGTTCACTGGAACGAGATCGGAGGGCTTGAGAATGCGAAGCAGGAGTTAAAAGAGGCAGTTGAGTGGCCTATGAAATATCCAATGCTCTTCAAGCACCTTAATGCAAAGCCTCCAAAGGGTATATTGCTCTATGGTCCGCCCGGCACAGGCAAGACCATGCTGGCTAAAGCCGTGGCAACAGAGAGCGAAGCCAACTTCATAAGCGTAAAAGGACCCGAGTTCCTGAGCAAATGGGTTGGCGAGAGCGAGAAGGCGGTAAGAGAGACCTTCAGGAAAGCAAAACAGTCTGCGCCGTGCATAATATTCTTTGACGAGATAGACTCAATAACCCCGGTGCGAGGCACAGGATCAGATTCACATGTCTCAGAAAGGATGGTCAGCCAGATGCTTTCAGAGATAGACGGTCTTGAGGAACTGCATAATATCACGGTCATCGCTGCCACCAATAGACCAGACATCCTCGATCCTGCGCTTCTTCGCCCTGGCAGGTTTGACCGGCTTGTTTATGTAACACTTCCTGACGATAAATCAAGGATAGAGATATTCAAGATCCACCTGACGGACAAACCCCTCGCAGGCGATGTAGATCTGAACATTCTTGCAGAGGATACCGAAGCCTACACCGGAGCGGACATCGCATCTGTATGCAATGAAGCCATGATGCTTGCGATAAGGGAGTATGTCAATTCAGGGAAAAAGACAGATGAAGATTCGATAAAAGACCTGAAGGTAGGATATCACCATTTCAGGGATGCCATGGTGAAATTGAAACCACAGTCCAAGAAGGAAATGGAGAAATACAAGAAGATAGCCGAGAACTTCATTTACCAGTAAGCTCGAAATTCACGTAATGCTTTATCTATGATCAGTTAGCATAATCAAGCAATGCATGAACGAAAAAATACTTCTGAGAGTGGCTGAAGCCCATCACAGGGACGTGGGCAAGGATGTTGCACGTATAGACAGGCACCTGATGGAAAAACTCACCATCTCAAGCGGAGATGTCGTGCTGCTTCTGGGCAAGGAAAAAACATGTGCTGTGACTGTTCCAGCCTACCCTGAGGACGAAGGGCTTGAACTGATAAGGATAGACGGAAGCATCAGAACCAACGCGCGTGTTGGGCTTGACGATAAGATCTACGTCCAGAAATGTACTGCCCAGTCCGCGAACAGGGCAGTGCTTGCCCCGACGCAGCAATTCAGGCTTGTAGGAGGTCCTCAGTACCTGCACCGCGTCCTTGAAGGAAGACCGCTCATGAAAGGACAGCGCGTCCGCGTGGAGACGGTGAGCAACCCGTTATCCTTCATTGTGGTATCAACGCAGCCGGCTGGACCTGTTATCGTGACAAGGAGCACGAATATCGTTGTCAAGGAGCAGATCATAGAAGAACTGGAAGTGCGCCCCACCCATATCACGTATGAGGATATCGGAGGATTGCGGCGCGAGATCGGATTGATCAGGGAGATGATAGAACTTCCGCTTCGACATCCTGAACTTTTTCAGAAGCTTGGCATAGACCCACCAAAAGGGGTACTGCTTCACGGCCCTCCTGGAACAGGAAAGACCATGATAGCCAAAGCTGTTGCAAACGAGACCGATGCCAATTTCGTCTCCATAAGCGGGCCTGAGATCATGAGCAAATACTATGGAGAGAGCGAAAAGCAGATACGGGAGATCTTCGAGGAAGCAGAGAAAACAGCTCCAACCATCATTTTCATTGATGAGATAGATAGCATCGCGCCCAAAAGAGAAGAAGTCACGGGCGAGGTGGAAAGACGCGTTGTTGCACAATTGCTATCATTGATGGACGGTCTAAAATCCCGCGGGCAGGTCATAGTAATCGCAGCCACCAACAGACCAAATGCGATAGACCCTGCGCTGCGCCGCGGAGGAAGGTTTGATCGCGAAATAGAGATCGGTATACCTGACAGGATTGGAAGGCTTGAGATACTTCAGGTGCATACACGCGGGATGCCTCTTGCACCTGAGATGTCGGATGAGAAAGGGATGCGGGAGATCGCGGATATGACGCACGGTTTTGTAGGAGCTGATATTTCATCGCTCTGCAAGGAAGCCGCGATGCACGCCATCCGCCTCATCCTGCCTCAGATAAATATCGAAGAGGAGATCCCTCCTGAGATCATGGAGAAACTGGTGGTGACAAAAGATGATTTTTATGATGCTTTTCGCAATATAGAGCCTTCTGCAATGCGTGAGGTCTATGTCGAGGTCCCCCAGGTGAGATGGACAGATATCGGAGGGCTTGAGTCTGTGAAACAGGAACTTATCGAGACTGTTGAATGGCCGCTGAGATATCCCGAGGCTTTCGACGCAATAAACGTGAGACCTCCCAAGGGAGTGCTGCTGTTCGGTCCTCCAGGCACGGGGAAGACTTTGCTGGCAAAAGCAATAGCTACGGAGAGCGCTGCCAATTTTATCAGCATCAAAGGTCCTGAGCTTTTGAGCAAGTATGTGGGAGAATCAGAGCGCATCGTGCGCGAGATATTCAGAAAAGCAAGACAGGCAGCGCCCTCCATTATTTTCTTTGATGAGATCGATTCCATTGTACCTGTGCGGGGAACATCGTTTGATTCAGGGGTAACAGAAAGAGTGGTAAGCCAGATACTCACAGAGCTCGACGGTCTTGAAGAACTGAAGAATGTGGTCGTGGTTGCGGCAACAAACAGACCTGATATGGTAGATCCAGCGCTGCTTCGACCTGGAAGGCTTGATCGTCTTATTTATATCAAACCTCCTGGAATAAAAGAAAGAGAGCTGATTTTCAATATACATCTCAGAGGCAAACCTCTTTCTCCTGAAGTGGATGCAAGGGAATTTGTTGGCAGGACTGATGGATATGTGGGAGCTGACATCGATGCCCTGTGCAGGGAAGCCGCGATGCTCGCTTTGAGGGACGTTATAAAACCAGGTATGGAAAGGGAGGAAATAAAACAGATTTCGTCTGGGGTAAAGATCAAAAACGAGCATTTTGAGAAAGCTTTTAATATTGTGAGACCTACACCATGGGATTTAAAGCATTATGAAATCATGATGGAGTTTTCAAAGGTAGATCATAAAGTTCAAAAGAAAAAGGAAAAAGAAAAATGAGAAAAAAGGACAATTTGGACGAATTCATAAGAATGCTGGAAGAAGCAGTAAAGAGCATGCAAGATGACAGCACCTCACCCAGACCGATATTTGTCGATATTGCAATAAATGTCTGTCCGAATATGAATTTCATGCCTGCTGAAATTGGCATCCCGAAGGCGAATAATATGCCAGTGGATATCCTTGAAACAGAAGAGAAGATCCATGCTCTGATAGGTCTTCCAGGGATGGAATGGGAAAACATCAGACTGTGCTGCAATGGCAAACTTCTTGAAATAACCGCGGCAGACCCTGGAAAAGCCCTGAATGAGACGATCGAACTTCCTGCGCGGGTTATCAAAAAAGGTATGAAAGCCAGGTTCGAAAATGGAATTCTTGAAGTGATCCTTAATAAATCAAAAAGGAAAGCCAGCCGGGAATAAATCTCGATTCAAAAGACAGGCTCGATTATCCTGATTGCCTCGACATCCACCAGCCCTTTATCAGTGATCTTGAGAGATGGGATCACGGGCAGTGAAAGGAACGACATCTGCATGAACGGTGCATCGAGGTTGCAGCCCATCTTTCTTATCAATCCATGCATCTCTTTCAGTTTTTTATCAACTTCATGTGCGCTTTCCGTGCTGAGGATGCCTGCGAACGGAAGTTGAAGGCTGCTCATCACACCGTCTTTTGCTGCCACGATCCCTCCCTGAAGTTCCCTGATCCTGTTGGCGCAGAGAGCCATATCATCGAAGTTCGAACCTATAAGTACGATGTTATGCGCGTCATGTGCAATACTCTGTCCGGCTGCACCTTCTTTAAGACCGAAGCCTCGAACAAAGCCTCTCCCAATGCTCCCTGTTTTACCATGGCGTTCTATCACGGCTATGGCAAGGATGTCCCGGTCTATATCGGGGAGCACAGCTCCATCATCTGTCTTCAGCTCTTCGATGCTTTTGCCTGTGACGAGCCTGCCAGGCATGATCTCTATCACATGGGCTGATGCTGACTTTTTCCCGGACATGAGCTTCAGGTCACCGGGATGTATTTTCTTGTATCTCACTGTCCTGAATACATATTGTGGATATTCTATTTCTTTGATTTCCTTTTTCATTTCTCCGCGTATGATGCACATCTTTATCCTGAATGTCTGCAGATCATCAAGTATCAGAAGATTCGCCCGTCTGCCTATGCTTATCGAGCCCACGAGCCCGTCTATCCTGTAATGGCGCGCTGTATTGATCGTGGCCATGGAAATTGACTCGACAGGATCTATTCCAAGTCTGATCGCTTCTCTTACCAGAACGTCCATGTGACCTTTTATGAGGTCAGCAGGATTCTTGTCATCTGTGGCAAGAAAAAAATTCTCAAGCGATATTCCATCGTGCAGCAGTTTCGGTATGAAATCAGTGAGGCATTTTGCAGCAGAGCCCTCACGCAGTATGATCTTCATCCCGAGGCGGGCTTTTTCAAGCGCTTCTTCATATGTCACTGATTCATGATCGCTCGAAATGCCTGCGCTCATGTATCCAAAGAGCTGTTTGCCCCTCATACCTGGACAGTGACCATCTACCACAAGTTTTCGCTCAAGAGCAGCTTCGATCATGTGAAGTTTTTCAGGATCGCCTCTGAGGACAGAAGGATAGTCCATCACCTCGCCAAGCCCGAGAACATTTTTCGTATCCAGGAATTTTTTGAGCTCTTTCAATCCAAGCTTTGCTCCCGAAGTCTCAAGAGGGCTTGAAGGAACGCATGAAGGAAGCATCAAAAAAACATCAACAGGCAGCGTTTTTGCTTCATTCAGCACAAGTTTGATGCCTTTTACGCCCAGGATATTGGCTATCTCATGCATGTCAATGACCATCCCTGTCGTCCCGTGAAGCAGTGATTGCTTTACAAACTGGGTGAGCGTCACCATGCTTGATTCAAAGTGCACATGCCCATCTATGAGTCCGGGGCAGACATGAGCGTTTTTTATGTCAAGGACTTTCGTTCTGTCTCCTTTCAGTTCATCCACATCGCCTGCACCTGCGATGAACCCTGAGCTTATTGCGATATCTCCTTTTGTGATCTCTTTTGTATTCACGTTCACGATCCTGCAGTTTTCAAGTACCAGATCTGCCTTTATCTCGCCCCTGCCTGCGAATATCTTTTCTCGCAAAAACATAATACTGAGTTATCTCGCACTTATAAAAAATCTATTTGTCACAGCAAACTTTTTATCACTGAGGAGCTTTTTATTTCCCGATAAAAACGGGGAAATTCGAAAAGAATTAGATAGGAGGAATAGACTATGTCAAGTAAAGGAATCTGGATATGTGTAGCTGTTGCGCTGCTTGCTGCTTCCGCGGGAATAGCAGCAGCGCTCTCTGATGAAGAGAAACTGGGGAAGAAGTTATTTTTCGATTCTGACCTGTCAGAACCAAGGGGACAGTCATGCGCTGATTGCCATGGCATTGAAGTGGGTTTTACAGGGCCTGAGTCCGACACGAATGCGCATGGAGCGGTATACGAAGGTGCGGTGCCAGGGCGGTTCGGGAACCGCAAACCACCGACAACAGCATACGCTGGTGACAGCCCGGTTTTGCATATGGATGAAGAAGTATGGATGGGCGGAATGTTCTGGGATGGCAGGGCAACAGGCTGGACCCTGGGCGACCCCCTTGCAGAGCAGGCACAGGGACCTTTCCTGAACCCGCTGGAACAGAACAATCCGAGCGAAAAAGCAGTTATCGATAAGGTCATGAGCTCAAGTTATAGTGATCTTTTCAAGAAGGTTTGCGGGGATAAAAATAACGACTATTATGACTGCATAGGTAGAACCATCGCAGCTTACGAAAGATCAAAAGAAGTCAGTCCATTCAGCTCAAAGTACGATTACTACCTTGAAGGGAAGGCTAAATTGACAGAACAGGAGAAAAAAGGCCTTGATCTGTTTAAAGGGAAAGGTAAGTGCGACAAGTGCCATGTGATTGAAGGATCAAAACCGGTGTTCACCGATTTCACCTATGACAACCTGGGCGTGCCGCGGAATCCTGAGAACCCTTTCTACAACATGGCAGAATTCAATCCCCTGGGTGCTGCCTGGGTTGACGCAGGTCTGGGTGAATTCCTCGCCACCATGAAGGACTACCGCAAGTTTTCAAGGGATAACTACGGAAAGCAAAAGGTCCCAACATTGAGAAATGTGGATAAGAGACCAGCTCCCGACTTTGTGAAAGCATACGCACACAATGGATATTTCAAATCTCTCAAAGAGATCGTGCATTTCTACAATACAAGGGACATTCTGCCTGTCTGCGGATTTGAAGGAAGCGTTCCTGGAAAGAACTGCTGGCCTTTGCCTGAGCTTGCCCTCAACATGAATACAGAAGAACTCGGGGATCTGGGATTGAGCGACAAAGAAGAGAGCGCCATAGTCGCCTTCATGATGACGCTCTCAGACGGCTACAGGCCAGAAAAATCAGAAAAATAATCAAAAAACGAGTTCAGGCATGAACTCGTTATTTTTTTTTATCCCAGAATGCTATATTTCAGGATCAGTCCTGCAACCAGTATCGCCACGATGTTCATCACTTTTATCAATGGATTGATCGCAGGTCCTGCAGTATCCTTGGTCGGATCTCCCACCGTGTCCCCAACGACTGCTGCAGCATGAGTCGGGTTCTTGCTCCCATCCGGCAATTTCTTTCCACCCAGGTTGCCTGATTCGATGTATTTCTTGGCATTATCCCATGCCGCACCTCCGGTTGTCATCATCAGGGCAAGCATGAGACCCGAGGCGATCACGCCGATAAGGAGACCTCCTAGCGCTTCAGGTCCAAGGATAAATCCTACAAGAAGAGGAGAAAGCACTGCAAGAAGCCCGGGGATCACCATTTCTTTCTGGGCTGCGATCGTTACGATGTCAACGCAGCGCCCGTAGTCAGGCTTTGCTTTTCCGTCCATGATCCCTGCAATCTCCCTGAACTGGCGTCTGATCTCTGTAACTATTGTCGAGGCAGCCCTGCCCACTGCTTTCATCAGGAAACTTGCAAAAAGGAAAGGAATCATGCCGCCTATGAGCAAACCTATCAATACCAGCGGATTCGAGAGCTCAAGAGCCATCGGAGGTCTCATCTGCTGTGCAAGCAGTTTATCCACCTCGCTGCTGTACGCTGCATAAAGAGCAAGTGCACCGAGTGCAGCAGAACCTATCGCATAACCTTTGGTGACCGCTTTTGTGGTATTTCCAACGGCATCAAGTGGATCAGTGATGTCTCTCACTTCCTTTGAGAGTTCTGCCATCTCAGCTATGCCGCCTGCATTATCTGTTATCGGTCCATAGGAATCTATGGAGATTATGATCCCTGTGACAGAGAGCATGGCTGCGGCTGCTATTGCGATGCCATAGAGTCCCATTGTTCCGCCGCCGTTGACGAAATACGAAATAAAGATGCCTGCGCAGATGACAAGCGCAGGTAAAGCAGTGCTCTGTAGCCCTACAGCGAGCCCTGTTATGATGTTTGTTCCCGGACCTGTTACAGATGCGTTGGCAATGTCCTTTACCGGAGAGTGGGAGGTGGCTGTGTAGTACTCTGTAATTATAATCATTGCCGCAGTGACACCAAGACCGACAAGCGCGCTGATGAAAAGACCTGTACTGCCGTTCATCATCTGCTGCGTGATTATATAGAACAGAATGATTGAAATCCCGCCAGCCACTATCGCACCTTTATACATCGCTCCCATGATGTCTCCTGACTTTCCAAGTTTTACAAAGAAAGTCCCGATAATGGATGCGAATATGGCTGCTGCTCCGAGCACAAGAGGATATGAGATTGCGTTCGGGTAGGTGTTGATCACAGTCACTCCAATGAGCATCGCGCCAAGCGCAGTTACAGCATATGTCTCGAAAAGGTCTGCAGCCATCCCTGCGCAGTCTCCAACGTTATCTCCTACATTGTCTGCGATCACGCCCGGGTTGCGCGGATCGTCCTCAGGTATTCCTGCCTCGACCTTGCCCACGAGGTCAGTGCCCACATCCGCTGCTTTGGTGTATATGCCTCCCCCTATCCTTGCGAAGAGACTGATGAGCGAAGCTCCGAATCCGAACCCGATCACCTTATCCACGGCGTTTATATCGCCGCCGAATGCGATATACAGTCCGCTTACACCAAGAAGTGCAAGGCTTGCAACAGATATCCCTGTGACAGCTCCGCCTTTGAATGCAACTGTAAGCGCTTTCTGTAAACCTTCTCTGGCTGCGTTCGCACACCTTACGTTGCTGCGCACAGAGATGTTCATGCCCAGATACCCTGCAGCCGCTGACATTATAGCACCAAGAACGAACCCGATCGCTGTGTAAAGACCAATTCCATATGCGATCAGGACTGCAAGGATCAATGCAATGATCGCGATGGTGGTATACTGCCTGTTCAGATAAGCCATTGCACCTTCCTGTATTGCGGATGCGATCTCTTTCATCCTGTCAGTTCCTGCGTCGAGTTTGAGTATGTACAGAACGAGATAACCTGCGAATACCAGTCCTATAATGCCCGCAAGCGGGGCTGTGTAGAGCAAAGAATCCATAATTTCCTCCTATGATTTTCCCGCTGACTATGTGGCAATTATATATATTTTTTACCTTTGAAATTTAAAAATCACGCGAACATCCCTTTTGGAGGTTCGGATCTTTTTCCTCTGGCATCCACAAGTGCAGCCTCAAAATGCGACCTTCCCACTTTCTCGCCTGAGAGTATAGCTTTATGAAGTGCGTTTTTGAGCAATTTTTC
Source organism: Candidatus Methanoperedens sp. (assembly GCA_027460465.1). Lineage (GTDB taxonomy): Archaea > Halobacteriota > Methanosarcinia > Methanosarcinales > Methanoperedenaceae > Methanoperedens. The sequence goes on from JAPZAV010000165.1 coordinate 11,804, forward strand.
AACAAGGTCGCGACCTGAAAACCCGGCTGTCTGTTTTGCAAACCATTCAAGATCCACGTCCTTTGCAAGTTTTATCGGGAACTTGTGAGTATACAGCTTCAATATCTTATACCTCTCCTCTATGTCAGGAAGCGTGAACTCGATCTCTTCCTCAAATCTGCTGCGCACTGCAGAATCGAGTGCGTTCAGCATATTTGTTGCTGCGATCGTGCAGATCCCATCGCGCTCATCGATCCCGTCCATCTCTGTCAGGATCGCATTGACGATCTCAGCTACATCACCTCTGATTTCCTGAAAGTTTCTATTGAGCGCGACAGCATCAAATTCGTCGATGAAGATTATACAGGGGGCAAGCTCTTCTGCCCTCTCGTAGAGCTGGTGTATCTGGCGTGCACCGTCGCCAACGTATTCACCGATGAGCTTTGTGGCTTTCACAGCAAGTAGCGGTACATCAACTGAATTCGCAAGCGCCTTTGCCATCATGGTCTTTCCTGTGCCTGCTGGACCGTGGAAAAGGATATTCCTGGGTGCCCAGCATCCGAATTTCTGAGGGCTGGAAAGGAACCGTTCGATGAGTTTGCATTTCTGCTTTGCTCTGTTCTGACCAATGATCTGTTTAAATGTGACCTCGCTTTTTATCTCAGGAACAAGAAAATCAGCTTCATAGTCCTCTATCAGGAATTTCGTGTCTTTCCCTATCTCCGAGTTTTCAGGATCCACGTTCATGACCCTGAAGGCAAAATCCGGGAACATCCGCCTGTCAAAAAGGTAGTCACCTTTTTTCACGATGAATCCATTCCACTGCTCCCTGGCATAGAATTCGAAAACATCCAGTTCCGAGGGCTCAGGGTATTCATGGAACATGCCTTTGAGCGGGTATCCTGCAGGTTTCACCACGACTGTCTTTGCCCCCTCTCCTTTCGTGCTCCTGCTGTATTTCCTGCTTTTTTTATTATTTACCCGCTGTTTTGCTCTCATAAAATCAGTTAATGTCAATCAACTATTAAATGTTTACTCTGGTTTTTTTAGGAACTCCTTTATCCCTGTGCCTGTGTTCATGAGCAGGTTGAAAGCCAGTTT
>JAPZAV010000166.1 GCA_027460465.1 Candidatus Methanoperedens sp.
AAACATCGGCGTGCTTTGTTTATATTTTTCATATCTCTCTCCAAAAGCCTCAAGCGCTTCTATTTCTTCTTTTTTCGCAAGCCTGTAATACATCACAGCAAGAACAGGCCACATGGTAACCGTGATCACGGTCGGCCACTGGATGAGCAGTCCCACGGTTATTACTATGAGACCGAGATACTGGGGATGTCTGACATACCTGTAGATGCCATCTGTCACCAATTCCCCACGCGAAGAATGTATGCTGCTCCAGCCTCTTGACATCATAAATAGACCCAGGAATATAATGATGCTGCTTGTCACCATCACAGATGCCCATGCAGCTTCCATGCTCATTATACCTGCTTTTGAAAGAAGCACTCCAAGCAGGTGTCCTTCCGCATGCCCAAAAGATAATGTCAGTCCGAACAGCGAAGAAAGTATATAGATGGTCAGCGGGAAGCCGTACATTTCCGAGAACAGGGCGATTATGAATGCCTCGTATATTCCCAGGGTCCTCCAGTTCTGCTTTTTCAGCGGAGTCAGGAAGCTGAACGCGAAGATGGAAAAAAGCCCGATGCTGAGCAGGGTTGCCACCCAGTTGCCGTAAGCGTACCCTGTCAGGTCATAATGCCCTCCACCTTCGATATTTTCAGGTCTTTCATAGCCAAGAAGCACTGAAAGGCCTGAGATCAGAACTAAAATCATGAGTGCAATAAACCCAAGGGAAATAAGATCGCCAAAAGATTTTTTCAAGACACATCACCTAGATCCTTTTTATGGCCTCTCTCGCGAAATTCTGCCTGTAAGCTTCATCTGGATTGTCTATCTGTATCCAGAACACCCTTTTATCTTTTGCATAGAAGTAATGATACAGACCCAGTTCCGGTTTTCCACTCACAAAATAAACAGTAATGCCTTCTATGTTCAAAGGCGTGGAATCGCTGAACATGCCAGTTTTCCCCACCCTGCTGTTCATCGCCCCAAGAAGCGATTCTGCCTCCATACCTGTTTTAGATTCTGATACCCAGAATTTGGCTTTGTTTGTGGGAGTGCTCCTGTAGTCTGCAATATATGCATTCTCTATTTTTACACCTGGATTATTGCCGTGCAGTCCTTTTACCTCAGTCATGGCCGCATCTCCATCCCTGTAGAGAGCAAGGCTCATATCCCCCAGTTTTTCTGGGAACATGCCGGCGGTATTTTTTTCCTGCGTCTGAATGTACAGAAAAGCAGTTACTGCTATTACAGCGATTATGAATATAGCAAGGTATATTTCAGATCTATTTTTTCTCATCGTTCCTCCTATATGTTCATTACAGCCTGCTTCACTATTGATACCTGGTAACCCGTATCCTGTGAGTCAAAAGTAATCCAGTAAACCCTACCCATCTTATAATCCATTTTGAAATAATAATAATTGTATGCGTTATTTGCTCTCATCATATAAACATCGGGCTTCACAAATTCCATTATATCTACTTTTATGGGTTTTGTGAAGCTGCCGTTCAGCATTTCGACATCGCTATGGCTTTTATGCGACTCTATCTGACCGACATCGCCTGAGTATTCATGCTCTTCATGACCGGTCGAGCCGCCGAGCATGGAGTTCATGGCATTGAATGCATCATTTGCAGCATTATGATCAGGAGCCTCAGCAACCCATATGCGCATGGTACCTTTTTCGCTCTTATACACTGCTGAATAGGCTTTCGCCAGCGGTATGTCCTTCAATCCGTACATGCTTGATATCTGCTGTGCTGCCACTTCACCTGTTTCATATCTGATCAAAGTCATGTCCCCCACTTTCTCTGTAAAGATGCTTTTCTTTGCACCTGATGAGTATAGAAAAGTTACTGCAAGCAAAGCCACCACAATAATTATAATATAAAGCTTTTTCATAATCTCACCTGTTAGACCGTTGATTTTTCTGCTTGTGCAATAATTGTCCTGTCTTTCAGGATCGCCCTTACAATGTAGGCACTTCCCGCCATGTTGGCCAATAATCCAATAGTGATGATAGCATCCTTGTACTTGATAAGAAACGATGATGTCGCAAGAATAAAACCCACCGTGGGCAGCAGATCGCTCACATGGTGCAGACAGCATGCCACCATGGTAAGAGAAGATGTGGCTGAGCCTGCCATGCCCATTTTCTCAGAGCTGCCTAATTTGTTCTCTGAGGTCATATTCCTGTGGTATCTGAAAAGCCCCATCTGGACTCCTACTGCCAGAGGAATGAGGTACACGAATATCCCGTTGGTAAAGAATACCTCGTATCCTTTCCTCAGAGAACCCTCTGCCAGGGAAGCTGTCGAGATATTGAAGAGTATTACCAGTATCCCTATGCCCGCCCCAAATATGAGAGGATTTTTTAAAAGGCTCTTGATGCTCAATTTTCCTTTCATTTTCCTTACCACTTAAGGACCCTTTCTTTTATTCCTGCGACATCCTGAATGACCAGCTCAAATCCGAAGCGGTCATCAAATTTCGGGAATTTCAGCATACCTTCAAAATGATGCCCTCCTATGCCTCCGTCCCACAACTGTGGTTTTATGATATTCCCATTACTGTCGCGGATATAAGATATCTTTGCCATCTCATAGTCTAGCGAGCCTGAGTGTGTATCCAGTTTAACATCAAAGGCATTGCTTCCAAGATACACAGCAGTGATAGTTACTCCCGCTTCTGAATTTTCTCTTGTTTCAGAGGAATCCGTTGTAGATGTTTTATCTAAAGAAGTGGGAACTACAGTGGCGGGTTTTTCAGTTTGAGGTTCTTCTCCTGATAAACACCCGCTAGCTGCTGCTGTAATCAAGATCAAAAGTGCTATTATTATTCCTGATATTCTCATGTAAGTTCCTCTTTTTTGTCCTCACCGATCTGACTTTCTGGGTTTTGCGTACCATGTTTCATGTTTTTCATCATGATAAGATGCAATATGGGGCAGAGCAGGATTATCCCAAAAAAAAGTATGTTCTGCGAAACTCCTGCAATCCATAAAATCCCGAGAAGTAAAAGCGGCAGTGTACAGCCAAGCACCATCATTAATGTATGCCTGTGCTTGCTGAAAAATCCTTCATTTGTATTTGGGTTCATTGTATCACTTTCCATTCATGCACCTTCAAAAAAATTACCAGAATTTCCACCAGGGCTTTTTCTCGCCCATACCCACAGGTCCGCTCTTCAGGTATTTTTCAGGTTCAGAGTCGAAGGCTTTCTTGCATCCAGGTGCACAGAAATAATAGGTCTTACCTTTATATTCTGTCTTATACTGTGCAGTATTCTCATCTACCTGCATTCCACAAACAGGGTCTATTTGCATATTTATCATCTCCTTACTGTTTTTATAATTTTTAATATAGTTAGTAAAACTGCGAGTGATGCTATAATACCAAAACCAGCGATATATTTTGGATTGGTAGGTTTTGTGGGTGGCGTGTCGCCAAGCGCATATAAGTATGTGTATGACGCCTGCAGGTCACCACCGTATCCAAATTTATCACCGTAAATATACGATATGCCATCAACATATGCCACCTGACCTTCATTCAGGAAATTACGATCCATAATGAGTGCTAATTTTCCTGTATGAATATTCAGCCCGATTATTTCAGGCATTTTCCTATCTAACACTTTCCTTAGTTCTTCTGCAGTTGTTTCATTTTCAATACTTATTACCAAATTACGAATTGGTACAGTCTCGATACTGTGGGCTAAGGATGGTGAAAATGGGGCTTCATAAATATTTATACCATCTAAATAGACTATCATCGAATGCGAAATGGACGCATTATGAATACCAAAGTCTATCACAGCTTTTCTTAATTTAGTGGCGCCATCTTCTGTCAGGGTGACGGGTAACATCCATAATCCTGCCCTTGCGTCATATTCTAAAGGCTCTGCACCATCAATAGCGCTTCCATCAAGTATATTAGCAGCATCGTTGCTATCTACCTTGAGTTTAGCTTCGAATCTCGTATAATCTGGGATAGTTTTTGAAACGTTTAGAATTTTGAGATATACGATATCCTGAGAAACAAACAGCGAACCACCTGAAGAATTAGTTTGATAATCCCATTTTAAGTTCCCTTTAGTTCCATCAAGAGCATGAATAAATCCATCAATAGAAGCTAAAACAACACCATTTGATGCTGCGATGCTAACATAATTAGTTTCTATTTCATGAGTCCATTTCAATTTACCTTCAGCAGCATCCAGAGCATAGATGCAAAATGTATTGGATTGAGCACCACTACATAAATCTGAGTAATACAAAGTTCCAGCGTAGATACTTAAAGGAGATTGTATTGTACCTTTTGTATCATATTTCCATTTAAGTTTACCACTCTGCGTATTCAGTGCGAATATGCCATCTGAACCAAAATATACAATACCATTAGCAACAGCCGGAGACGAATCAACATAGTATCCAGTCTGATATTTCCATTTTAATTTTCCAGTAGTTGAATCCAAAGCATAAATATAACCTGAGGGTTCGGATTCTGGAGGAATACCTGCACTAGATCCAATATATACGGTTCCATCAACAACAGCAGGAGAAGCACCAAAAGATATACTGCTTATTTTAAATTTCCACCGCAGCTTACTATTATTTATATCGATTGCATAGAGGTAATCGTCATACGACCGCACATATACTGTTTTTTCGGATATAACAGGAGAAGATATTGCAAAAGAATGATTAATACCTCGGTCGCCTGGAGGGTCTATTATCCTTCCAATCTCGAATCTCCATAGTACGTTCTCTGTTTTTGCTCCATTTGCTGGATTCAATGCGCTATGATTGGCATCACTATAATACATTGGCCAGTCAGCGGCAGCCGACGTTTGAATACTATAGATACTAGCAAATAATGGGATTAGAAGAATTGTAATTTGCCTTATGTGATTTGAAAATTTTCTTATACATTCATTCATGATAACTCACAATTATGGAGGCAGCGATGTATTTGTTCCAACACCCCTGCCTGAATACTCATCATCAATTTTCTTTCTGACATCTTTGAGCGAATATCCTGTCATCAACAGGTCCCTGGCTTCGAGTGTTATGTCATTACACAGCTTGCACTCAGAAGCATGCGGCTCATAGCTGCCATCAGGCTTGATGTAACAATCCTTCAGGCTTTTATGTGATAGGAGTTTGTCCGAGTGCTGCATTCCTGCACAGCCGCAGTAGCAGGCGAGGTACGTGAGTTTATCCTGATTCTGCACTGCAAAGATGTAAGCTTCTGCCACCCGCCCGGTTTTACTGGCAAATTCCGGAAGTTCAGGTTTCGCTGGCTTATTAGTATCCCAAGCTAGTTTTTCGCCAGGGGTTTTATTTAATGTTTGTGCGCCGCTGGACAGAATGTATGCTATTATCAAGATCGCAGCAATCGCAATTGCACTAAAAATATATTTGGGTTTCATATCATTCTCCGTATCATATTATCAGCAGTATCACAAATCCCATTGCCACCATGAATGAACCCATTAACAGTCTCACTCGTGTTTTATTCCTCGATTGCCATGCCGTCATTTTATCTACAACTTTCCTGTTCGATGAGGCCAGAAGAACTGCAACAAGAGGCACGATAAGCATCAGGTTGTAGAGCAGCAGGTACAATATGCCCTGGGCCAGCGTGGATTGCAGCGATAGCAGACCTATGACCGCCAGATAAATGCCCCCGCTGCACGGCACTGTGCACAGACCCACAAGGACACCGGCACCGAAGACACCCGGCGCCGAGGTTCTTTTTATCCAGTTGTTCAGTGGTGTGTGCAAGCTTCTGGGTATTGCCAGGCCAAATCCGCCGGGTATGAAGTAATCCTTCATAACAACCACGCCCAGCATCATGGAAATGAATGCAGCAGCCTTACCCACAGCATGAGTTGCAGAAAAGAAGGATATCGCACTCAGAAAACCCACACCTATCAATACATAGGTAATGAAGATACCGCTTATATATATCGAACCCACCTTCATCAATCCATGCCTGTGATCAGACTGCATCTTTGATGAACCTGTTTCAAATAGACGAATAATATTGGGTTCATCAAACTGGAGCATTCCCATGGTAAAGGTTATAAAAAGCAGCAGGACTGCGAAAGCACATGGGTTGAAGCCGTCAATTAAGCCTGCTGTGATCACAAGTGGAAGTGTTAACGTTTGTGGGTCTATTGTCATGATGCTTTCAAGCTACTATCAGTGTTCCATGCATGCCGGGATTCTCACTGCCTCCGCAGCATGAATCGCAGTACCAGTGATATTCCCCTGCCTGAGTGGGCGTGAAAGTGAAGACCTTCTGGCTTTCAGGTTGTACTGTGATATTCACTCTTGCTGAACCTGCTGTAAGAATGAAGTTATGAACGCCGCCACCGTCTGTGTGGTGCGAATTATCGGGGTTGATCAGGTTTATGGTGACAGACTGCCCTGCTTTTGCCCTGATTATATTGGGTTCAAAGCCTGCCATGGTAATGGTCATTTTGATGGCGTCTCTGTTCACAGGTTCCAGCAATGCTGTTTCGCTCATGATCAAATATATCGCAGCGCCGAAGATCGCAATAACGATTATCATAAACAAGATGCTCATGTACGGCGGCTTTTTCCTTTGTTTTTCTCTCGACATCTTTGCTTTATGTTTTCTTGATCCTGACACTCTTAATCCTCCTGATTACCTTCTTTTTATGTCTATTTCATCCCCTTTTCCAATAGTTCGGACTGACTTTTATCTTTTAATTTATCGATTTTAATAAAAATCTGAATTGTTTTCAGCCTGTATTCTTCCATCAATTTCAAGAATTCCTCAGACCTTTCAGGTCCCGCATGTTTTTCAAATCCATAGATCGTCTTGAAAATTTTTCTTTTCTCAATCTCAAGTTCTTCTAGAGTGATTTCTTTTTTTCTTCTGAAGATCTTTCCCCTGAAATGATAAACCAAACCAACTGAAAACAAAGAGAACAATCCAATTCCTGCATATAGATAATTCGATTCCTGCAGTATTTCTACTGGAATGCTGATCATCTGCCCTGCCTTGAGATTATTGAATGAAATGATCTTATATTCATTTCCAGCGAGTGTCAATGACTCATTCAATCCCTGTATGCCCATTCCACTTTTTTTATCAATGAACATCAAAAGAGAAGTAGTATTGTATACTGCACTTTTATTGAACACGTATTCTGAACTCTGAGGAAGAAGTGTATACGATATCGCCATCTCGAAGTTGGCGCCCTGTGCAATCGGCTGCATCGGGTCCATATACACCATTCCTTCTTCCTGAACAAGGCAGCATTCCATTGCCCGGGTTTTCAAATTTTTCGCATCTTGCGGGATTGATATGGCAAAGAATGTATGGTTATCCTTCGTGTAGTTAATCTCCTGACCCTCATTTCTGAATACAACGATCTCAGAGATCTCAAGAGAATCGTTTTTCTTTGAGATGAAAATATGATCGAGAACGACCATTACATCATAGCTCTGATTGCTCAGGTTATGTCCGTTAATCGAATTATTCTGGCTCTGGCCTTCTTGAATGTCTGATGTAATATTTTCAGTATCTTTTATACCTGAAATAATCTCATCAGTCTGTGCTGAGGCTATGCCTGTGAAATAAAAAAGTACCATAAATACAGAAATGGTTCTTTTCAAAGCGATTATCACTTTCCCTCCAGGTTTGAGGAACCCGTCTCATTTGAATGAATATCTCTGGATTCATTCAATTCTGAAACAAACCTGCGATATTCATCTTCGAACCGATGTTCGTACTTTTTCAGGTCAGGCATGATATCCATTTTCGGTTTCTTTGTTAAAATATATCCAAGGAACACAAATAAAATGCTTAATGATACACCCCCCATCCATAATGACAGTGAACTGGTTTTTTCAGGATGTGCCAGGATCTCCCTGCCGTATTCTGCCTGAAGTGCTGAAAATACCTGTTTTTCTGAAAAACCGCTCTCTTTCATCTGAGTGATCTCTTTTTTAACCTGTACAGCTGTGGCGCAATCGCATGTTGAAATAACCATGGCGCATTCGCAGGGGCATATCAGGTCAGATGTCATATCATCATCAGCCTGGACTGTATTCATTCCTGATATTAGAAGAACAGACATCATAAGCACCCTGTACATTTTTTCCCTCATCCCTGGAGACATAATTGAACAGAGATGCGGGTCTCCCCGCACTCTCATGCATGTTTACTCATTGCGTTCGATATCATCTATCCTCTGTTCAATGATTCCCCTTAATTCTGCCCTGTTCTCTTCTTCTTTTTCTCGCTCCAGCAGCTCTTCCAGAATATCTATATCGCCTATATGTGCTATCATTTTTTCAAGTTCAGGCACAGGCTGATTGAGATCAAGGTTCAACGCTGCTTCTTTTAACTGTTTTATTACAAGCCTTGCGTTTTCTTTGTGTTCTTTCTTAAGCTCCCTGTACTCTTTTTCTGTGATCTCACCTGCGTTGAATTTATTTTCAAGAGCATGGATCGATTCGAATGATGCAGTTTTCTTAACAAGCAATTCATCTAATGACATTTCACTTATGTCTTTCCCTGCGCGATCCTGCGAAACAACATCCGGCTGCGAAACTGCTTCCTGCGGCTCATCAATAGATACTTTCACTGCAGGTACTGTTTTAACAAAGCGTCTTCCTGGCTTTTTGCCGATCTTGTTTTTTAGCAGCGGGTAAGAAACCGCTCCGATCAACACTGCAGCAACAACAGGGATAAGATAACCGAGATCCCCTGCGCTGCCGCTCTTTGAAGGAACATATCCTGTTATCTGGATATCAATTCTTTGATCTTTGGGTACGTTCATGAAGCTTAATACTTCGAATTCTTTCCCTTCGCTCGGGACTATTTCCTTTCTGGCATATGTGTTTTCGATCCCGAAACCGTTCTTTTTATCTGAAAGCACAGTGATGTATGAAGTATTGTAGATCATATCTTTGTAAAACAGGTTATTCGAGGATTCTGGATTAAAAACATACGATATTTGTGCTGTGTATGTGTCACCTGGCAAAATCGGATTCATCGGGTCTATCCAGGCTGAATCCTTCTCCCTCTGCAGACAGCACTCCATCGCATCGGTCTGGAACCTCGTTATACCTTCTGGCGTTGATATGCCCACAAATGCCCTGTCTTTACTGAAAAAAGCCTTATCCCCGGTGTTCACGAATTCAACGTATTCATCAACTTTTATCCCGCTGGATGCTGAAGAAAGGACAATGTGGTCAATTCTTACGTTCAGGACATCCCCGCTTTTTGTGGAATCATAAACTGTGAAATTAGCGTTTTCTGAAGCATTCACCTGTTCAGTATACGGCACATCAGCAAACGTGGCCTCCACAACGTAGCTCTTGCCGGCATTGACCCTGTTGAACGAATATTTCCCTGTTTTATCAGTAACAACGCTCATTACCTCGATCCCTGTCACATCCATGAGCCGTATCTGTATCCCTTCAAGTGTCTTATTCGCCTTCAGCACGTATCCCTCAATCCTTTCCGAGAGATTGAAATCCACTGCGGCTCTACCCTTAAGCCCGATATTCTCCCCGTAAGTGATGCCGCTGAAGGTCACATTGACCCTGTACATGCCGTCTGCAATGTTATTAAATGCATAATTTCCTCCTTTATCCGTTGTGGTATCCAGGAGCGGCATGAAACTGTAAACCACTCCTGTTTCAGCGCTCTGTGTTGAGTTTACTCTGCTCAGCGTTACTTTCTGATCGGCAAGCTCTGTCCCGAAAGAGACAACGCTGCCGCTGATCTCTGCAGCCGTGGATGCGCCGCTGAATAGAACAAGGATCATAAAAATTGAAAATAATTTATTCATGTTTTTCTTTCTCCTGCAAGAATTTTTCATATTCATACTCGAATTCTTCATTCTCGTCCATTCTTTTCCTGCTGATCCTGTAGACAACGACCCCGCCCACGATGATACCTGCAGGTAGAGCAAGCCATACTATCCAGTCAAATCCTTCCTTCGGCGGGGTGGCAAGAACGCCTTTCCCGTAATCCGCGATCAGGTTATCATAGATCTTTTTCTCTGAAAGTCCCTGGTCGAGCATAACCCTGACCTTGTCTTTTATTTCAAGGGAACTCGGACAGGTACAGTCAACCACGATCATTGTGCACCCTTCCTGATCAGGGCAGTTCAGATTTGAGGTGATCTCTTCTTCGGTCACCCCCATCACAGGTAATGCGAACACTGTGAGGAGGAACCAAATGGCAATTATTTTATGTTTCATGAATACTCTCCGCTGTTAATTTTTTCCTCGAATGATCTTTTCTGACGTATGGGAACAACCGTGGAGACACAGACCAGGATCCCAAGAATCAAAACGTAGAATCCCCCTATCCACATCAGGAACATCATGGGCATTACCTTGATCTTGATTGTGGCGCTGTCAGAGGTGATTGCCTGGGCTGAGAAATAGAGGTCATCTATGCCCACGGTATAAGCCATGGGTTTAACATTGGTGCTCTCCTGCTTTGCATAATAATACATGCGCGCTTCTGCTTTTGTCATTACCTTTTCGCCGTTCTTGTATACTTCAAAATATGCTGCAGTTACATCCCTGTTGTTCTTAGCATACTGGTCAATATTTGTGAGCCTGAAATCATAATCGCCCACGCTATACGTTCCCCCGACTCTCATGTTAAAGGTCTGTGCCTGCTCATACACGACAGCCCCGGCTGCGCTGACAATGATCATGAGAATAGCAAGATGGCACATGTAGCCGCCAAAGGTGCGGCGGTTGTTCCAGAACGCTCTTGAAATATTCTTTAAAGTGCCGGCATCCTGCTGTTGTTTCTGCCTGTTCACGATCCTTGAAATATCCAGAAAGTGAGTGGATACGACAAGTACAGTGCCTGCGACTGCAACCTGTGCATAGAAATCACGGATACCGAGCGTGAAGGCGATTACAATTGCAACTACAGCCGCTGCCAGGGGTTTGGTGAAGTTTCTTTTAAGATGGGGAATCGAGGCTTTCCTCCAGGCAATTAGCGGGCACATCGCCATAAGGAAAAGAAGCACTATGCCAAGCGGCACGTTCACCTGGTTATAGAAACTCGGACCCACCATGACCTTGTAGCCGCGAAATGCCTCTGAGAGCAGGGGATACGTGGTCCCCCACAGTACGGATGCGGCAGATGCCATGAATATCCAGTTATTATAAAGGAAATTTGCTTCCCGTGATACAAAGGACTCGAATACTTTCTTGCTCTTTATCGAGTTGTACTTCCACGCCACAAGCATGAGCGTGGCTGCAAGCACCACGATCATATAGTTGATATAATAAGGAGCGGTCACGGACTGACCGAACGTATGCACAGAGGCGATTATCCCGCTGCGTGTGAGCAGGGTCCCGTACACAGTGAGTTCCCATGTGAAAAGGATGAGCAGGATATTCCAGAACTTCATTCCACCTTTGCGTTCCTGTATCATGGTGCTGTGATAGAAGGCTGTCATCGTGAGCCATGGAAGGAACGAGGCGTTCTCAACAGGATCCCAGCCCCAGAAGCCGCCCCAGTTGAGCACTGTGTATGCCCAGTAGCTCCCGAACATGTTGCCAAGAGCCAGTCCAAGCCATGCCCAAAGCGCCCAGCGTCTTGCGCGGTATGTCCATGTTTCATCTGCAAGATAAATGCCAGCGACCATCAGGGCGAACGGGATGATCACGCCGGCATAGCCCCAGAATAGCGTGGGAGGATGAAAGAACATGCCGGGGTCCTGGAGGAGGGGGTTCAGCCCGTTGCCGTCCGCGGGCATGAAATCAAGCATCCTGAATGGACGGGATACGGTGAGCAGCATATAGAAGAAGTAAGCAAGAGTGATGAGGACTATGGGCATTGCGTGTTTGATCAGGTTATCGTACGATTTCCCGCGTGCTGCAATTACTGCAATATAAATGGAGATCAACCATGCCCAGAGCAGCAGGGAGCCGTCTGCACCTGCCCAGAATGCCGAGATGGTGTAAGCCATTGGCAGATCCACACTGCTGTAGATAGCAACATACTCATACTGGAAATTGCGCGTTATGAATAGATTGAAAAGCCATATTGAAGCAAGAGTCGCAAGCACCGCGATTCCAATTATTGCGATCCTGGCGCTGTCAAAAAGTTCATTTTTCTTTTTCCATATCCCGATTATATGGGCTGCAAGTGCATATACGGTCAGGATCAACGCAATAGCTAATATCGTCTCTCCTATTTCCATCAAAATTCTCCTTTATGTTTCGTTATGGTCTCCATGATCAAGGTCTCCTCCGTATTTTGAAGGGCATTTTGTGACAACCTGGGTTGCCTGAAAAGTACCGTTTATATAATAGCCCGTAGCCACTGCCGGGATGCCCTCTTTGTAATTCCCCGGCATCCCTTCATTTGATACCACAGTGATCGAGGCGTTTTTCTCTGCAAGTTTGAATGTAAGCCTGGCTTTTTCAGGTTCCCATATAGTGGAGCCTTTCATTATGGTGCCGTTCACATTCACTACTTTTCCGTTCAATGAATCCGCCCTCTGTACAAATTCATCGACTTCATAGTAAAATGAGAGCGCGTTGCTGAAACTCTGCGCAGCCAGATATATTATTAATACAGCCACAATCCCAACGCCGAGCATGTTCTTCTGTTTTCTGTTCATCAGGGTTCCTTTCATTTATACGCATGCAACTTTACGAGCGATGTAAACCAGATCAATTAAGAACCTGCTATATTAAGTGGGTTGTGGTTTATAAAAAAGAAATCAAAACAATTTTTACTTTAAATTCTTTAAGAATGCATATTGATAGAGATCTACATCATGGATTTCTTTCCAACTGAGCCCATCATTGAACTCATATCAGAATCCATAC
>JAPZAV010000167.1 GCA_027460465.1 Candidatus Methanoperedens sp.
TCAGAACGCACACCGCCAAAGAACGCAAAGGTCGCAAACTTCAGAGTTAGTCTCATTAATCTTTTTCCCATAGTTGGCTATGGACGGGCGCTTCTGCTCTCACTTAATAGTTCATATAAGTATAATCAGGTTGTGTGAAAAGTCATGTTAGCATGAAAAATAAACCCTACAAAACCTTTGAATCTGAAAACAAGGTATCAAATCGCAGAATTTGGAGTTTCACACAGTCTAACGTCCCTATGGTAAATGATAAATGAACACCAATACCATAAATTATATTATAGCAAAACGTAATTAGATATGTATGCCCACCTCACTATGATCGAATCTTAAAATGTTTATCTCCCAAATGAGGATAAATACGAAGTGGGAAAGAGATAAAGCGGGAGAGAGCGGGGTAAGGAAAGTTAACAAAAAGGAGTGAATTAAAATGGGTTATCAAGTAGAAGGAAAACTGTTAGAAGTCTGTACCCTCAGACTGCGCCACGTACAGGGCCATCTTGCACGGATGTTCACAAGCATGAAGGAGGGATGATGCCGCTCTACCTCTCGAGATTCAGTTACACGCCGGAGACTTGGGCGAGGCTGATCGACAACCCGGAGGACCGCCGCGAGGCCGCGCGGACCTATATCGAATCGGTCGGCGGGAAGTTGCACGGGTTCTGGTACGCCTTCGGTAGCTACGACGGTTACAACCTTTGGGAGGCTCCGGACAACACCTCGATGGCAGCCGTCGCGCTCGCCATCACCGGAGGCGGTGCGCTTAGCTCGTTCGAGACGACGGTGTTATTGACGGTCGACGAGACGCTCGAGGCGCTTCGAAAGGCGGAGACCGTTCAGTACCGCGCCCCGGGAGCCTAGTAGCCGCGAAGCCGAGAGCGCGTTAAGCTAAGAACTCGGCACAGAATGAGCCTGGGAGCGTGCGCACGGCTGGTGATGGGTCGGCCACGGAGAGGTGATCGAACGCTACAGGCATCTGTCTACTGGCGAACGGACTGGCATCTCTCCTTTTCGGCTGGCTGATTGGAAGATCTCTGCCGCCAGTAATACTCCTCGGTCTCTGGTACGGATTCTGGGCCGTGGCTAATACGGTCACGCACAAAGCTGGTTTAACAGACATGGTGAGCACCCGAATTCGGGGGACTTCACCTGGGTTTCAATCTGCCCGCTAAATGTTCTTTGTGACTTAGAAAAATTGAATCTGCTAGTTTGGTACCTGTTGATGATAATCTTGCTAAAACCTTTAGCTGTTCTCTACAGGCAATACTTTCTGTTTTGGAAGGATAATTTATAGTGTGGTCAATCTCTCCCCATATCTCCTCAAACAGTGTTCTTAATTGAATTTCACATTTAATACGACTTTCTCATTTAGGTTGTACTATATAAATTTACATTATTTAAAAGGTTTAGAATTAGCTGAAAGGAGTACATACACGTATGCTTGCATTACGACCCATTACGTTTTAAAACGTATTTCTATCCCCATAAATCATAAAGTTCGAACCATGAACAAGATCCTTCTGTTTTATGATTTCACCATAACAACTATGCGATTGCATAAATCTCAGGATTTGCAGTGTTATAAACCCTGAATATATGTGCAAAAACAACCTCTGTCTTCTGTGAAATCTCATCTTCAGTATAGCTTTCTGGAAGCCCTGTAACATCATTATATAGACAATTGTGTATCTCGATTTTAATAGAGTCGCGGGTAGCCTCCTTTTCCCTCCAGTTATCTATGAGCAATTTTTCAACCTTCAACCTTGCCAGAAGGTCTATGGCTACCTTCTTGGTCCTCTCGATATCTTTCTTTGATAAGCCTGGCTTGACAAGAAGATCAAAAAGTGCAAGATTTTCCTCATCGAGCCCTTCTCGCATGGTTCGCTGAGTTTCATGATCGAGATCTTTGACAAATCTCATGAGATCTTCGAACGTTTTTTCAATCGTGAAACGGTCTTTTTCACTGTTATATTCAGCAACTATCTTTTCATAGTGTTCCTGGAAATCAGTGCGAAGCGGGTTCTGCTGGATCATTCTGTCCAGTCTTTTCTCTATGGCGTCTTTCAGGTTCGCAACTGTTGTGTTCTTGTTCCGGCAGCGCTCAAACTCCCTGCGCAGGCGATCGAAATCTATCTTGCTGATGTCGTATAAATTGTGGTCTGGTTCTCCTGTTTGATATTGTTTGATATCGATTGCAGCATCCACTACTTCATGCAGTTGTCGGATGATGTCAGTGATATCAGCCTGCTCCCTATCAATCTGAAGACGGTTGTAGATAATATTGACAGCATCATACTGCTCTCTGTATTTACTGGCACTTTTGATATTGATGCATGCTTTGAATTTCTTAAAGACCTCGCGTGCCATTATCTCAAATCGCTTGCGTGTCTCGTCGTTCCTGTTGATGATTTCTTTTGCATCGGCTATTGACTTATTTCTCTCAAATCCAGTCTTTTCGAGGACGTTCTCGAGCCTGAAGTTGTGTGTTTCGAGGAAACCTCGAACGATGGTGATGGCTTCTTCCAGAGACCCCAATAGTTCCTCATCAGCCGGCTTTACAGGATCCACTCCTGGTTGAGTTCTACCACCATTGTCTCCCTTATGACCCGCAAAAGTTGCCAGGGCTTTTCTCAAGTTCTTAAGAATTCCGCAGTAGTCAACGATAAGACCGTTGTTCTTCCCTTCGTTCACCCGGTTGGCGCGGGCGATTGCCTGCATCAGTGTATGCGCCTTAAGTGGTTTATCAAGATACAGTGTGGCAAGGCTTGGAACATCAAAGCCTGTCAGCCACATGGCACAGACGATTGCGATGCGAAATGGATGTTCTTCTTTCTTGAAAGCCATATCGATATCGAGGCGCTTTCCGTCTTGCGTTTCAAATCCCTGCTTGATCAGCTGACGGTGTGGAGTTATGTCCAGATCCCACTTACGAAACTTTTCCATTTCTCCCTGTTCCTCACTGACCACCACAGACATTCTTGTTGTTTTCATCCAGTCGATCTGGCGGCTTCGATATATCTCATCCTGATCGTCCAGCGCTTTTGGGAGCTCCTTTTCAAGTTCAATAAGACGCTGCTGCCAGTAGTGGTCTATCAGATCGTACATCCGCACGCAGGTTATCTTGTCTATGCATATCAGCATGGCTTTGCCGTTTTCCCATTGTGTGGAGTAGTGCCTGACAAAGTCCGCAGCTATCTGGTCAAGACGCTTCTGGGCAGTGATAAGGTGATATTCGCGCTTGAGTTCCTTCTCAAGGCGCTGCGATACATTGATGTCCTCTATCTCGATCTCATCCAGCTTTTGCGCGATGCGCTCGTTTATTTCATTTGTGGCAATGCCCAGCTTTTCTCCCCGCGCATCATAATATAGGGGAACTGTCGCCCCGTCCTCTACTGCCCGCTGAAAATCATAGGTTGAGACATAATCTCCGAATATTCGACGGGTGACCTCATCATCCTTGAAGAGGGGAGTTCCTGTAAAGCCAATAAAACTTGCCTCTGTCAGAGCATCGCGCATATTGCGAGCAAAAATACCATTTTGAGTCCTGTGCGCTTCATCTGTAATAACGATGAGATCGTCCCTGTGTGAGTATGGATCATCAATGATTTTCTTGTTGAATTTTTGAATAAGGGTGAACACATAGGCTTTGTGTTCGCCAAGCATCTGCTGCAGCCTGCAAATGTCTTATATATCTGGCTGTCCAGGTCATCCCGATCGGTGCATACGAGAAATGTGAAGTTGCCACCAAGCTTTCTGTGAATTTTGCGCGTGAAGAAGACCATGGAGTAGGATTTTCCCGCGCCCTGGGTGTGCCAGAATATTCCAAGTTTACCTTTGCGAACTTTGCGTTCGAGCACAGCTTTAATGGCGCGGTTCACGCCCAGGAATTGATGGTTGCGGGCAAGGACTTTTACGAGTTTGCCTGTGCTGTCATCGAATACGATGAAGTTCTCGAACATATCCATGAAATTATGTTTGTCGCAGATACCTTTTAGCAGGGTTTCCATGTCAACTACGCCTTGTTCTGTATCTTCAAGCCGCTTCCATTCAAGGAAATGCTTGTACTGGCTGGAATAGGAGCCAAGTTTAGCCTCCACGCCGTTTGCAATCACGATGATGGCATTGTGATGGAAAAGTTGCGGTATAGTGTCCATATAATCTTTCAGGTTCTTCTCATACGCTGCCTGCAGGTTTTTGTGGACGTTCTTGAGCTCTATGAAAAGGAGAGGAATGCCATTGACAAAGCACATGATGTCCATGCGGCGGCGGTAGAGCGCACCCTTCACCCACAGTTCACGAACAGCCAGGAAGTGGTTCTCTTCAGGGTGCTCAAAATCAAAGACCTTGAGGCGCCGTTTGATGAGTTCTCCTTTTTCATCTCGGAACTGGACAAGCACGCCATCCTTGAGCAGTGCGTACTTGTCCTGGTTGATCTGAAGGACTGACTGCGTGGCCGGATATTCCACGATCTGACGGACCGCATCTTCATAAATCTGCTGCGGCAAACCTTCATTGAATTTGACCAGCGCCGCCTTGAGGTAGCGTGTAAGAACCATCTCACTGTCATTCCTGCGACCGAGTGTGCCATAAATCCCGAAAGTTTCTTCGTTGTAAGCATACACCACATCCCAGCCCAGCTTATCGCGTATGTAGTCCGATGCGGTCTGCTGTACCAGCATATCCTCGGTCATTTTACTCATACGGCGATCTCTCCATTCATGAGACGTGGGAGGAGGAGATCGCGGGCTCGCCTCAATCTGTTGTTTTGAAGG
>JAPZAV010000168.1 GCA_027460465.1 Candidatus Methanoperedens sp.
TATTTCATTACACAGGTCTTTATGTGTTATCATATTTATACGCAGTTTATCAGAAGAAATACTATTTCTCTTGCAGCGGCTTTATTGCAGCCATAGCTTTCTTTGCTGAGAATTCTTTCAGCTGCGTTCGATCTGGATGCCGAGATAATCCCTGGATCCTGAACAAGATACCCATCTTTCCAGGATGGCGCATGAGCTTTATTTTTAAAAAATCAGCAATGACGGCAGGATCCCAGCGCTGAAGCGACGTATATCACATTGTTCTCTTCCTCGTACTGCCACGGCGGCATCATCTGGTTACTGTTATTGTGCTTCTAACAATTTTCGCTGAGATAACGCTGAAACTGTTGTCGTATGTGAAACGATAGGTGCCAGAAAAGGGAATAATCCATGTTATTGTTGTCTCTCTTACTCTGGAACGAGAGATTATCTTTTCTCCATCAGGGTTGATAATATAGAAATCTAAATATTCATCTTTGAGCACATTAATTGAAATCCGAACTTCCTCGCCTGCTTCCAATTCTGCGTCATAATTTTTTGTGCTATTTGCAGGCACTGTAAATTGCTCATCCACAAGTGTATTTGTGTTATCCGTAAAACCACCAATACATCCTGCGGCTGATACGAACAAAAAAATAGGAACCAGGACTATTATTTTTTTCACGTAATCACTGAATGATACTGGATGATATTTTCATATATACCTTCCTAAGAAAAAAAGATGATGAAAGTTTTGGAGCACTGCGAACAGGGTTTTAATCGAACAAGTTTGCTCAATGGAGTAATTTTATGGATGAAAGGGGGTCAGGAGATCGTTGATTCTATCAGGAGCAAAAGACCTGATGCTTTATTTAATCAGAATTTAATTAGAATATCTGGTAAATCTGAAATGAGCTTGATTATCGCTTTCACAGGAACCAGGGGCGCAGTTATGGCTGGGGATATGCGAGAGATTACATTTCAGGGGGACAAAGATCTCAGGGAGAAGCTGGAGCAGGAGCTTTACAGCGGAGCCATTGCTACAGACGAAGAGCTCGGAAAAAGAGCGGAGGAACTCGGGGTTAAAATAACAGTAAGGGACGATAAGAGCAAAGTAACACAGCGACATGGGGCACTTGTTGGAGAGGTTGCTTCGGTTGAAGATGGAATTGTACGCAAAAGGCGTGTATATGCGTCAGCGGATAGCTATGTAATCGCAGATATCATAGATGCTGAAATTAAAGTGAGCAATAGAGGCGGTGGCACTGCTTTCATAGTTCTGGGGAATAATATCACGAAAGAGATAGCCAATAGAACCATCAGGGATAACTGGAAAAACGGTAATCTCAGCGACGCTATCAAAGTACTTATAGTGGCGATGGAGACTGCAGCCAAGATGACTGCTTCTGTCAGTAAAAAGTTCATTCTAATAAAGACGGATTCAAAAGCCGACCTGTCTTGGGCTATGGAAAGAGATAATGCAAAGTGCAAAAAATAGAAACTTGTACCGTATATTCATTCTACCATACTTTCATTCTGTACCGCTCATCAGGATATAACTTTTCTGGAGCGGGCTGGAATCTATGAACATGGAGAAGTTCAATAATGTCAATCATTGAGCTGTATAAGCTAGCTTTATGATCATTGGAAGTGAAACAACAATCTGGAAGATTTCCCTGAAAACATGGTATTTCCAGGGCAGCAAATATGTCATTTAAAAAGAAACTTATGATCGGCACCCTCACCGCACTTGGAGTTGTGCTGATGGTGTGGAGCATGTCGGTACTTACAGTTGATAACAGCGGCAGTTATAAAAATACAACATCAGCAGATAACTTCATGAAAGTTTTCAGCGGTGATATGACGGCCGATTATGATCGGCTCCTTTTGAAACTTGCCGCCTCACCCGCACCAGACATAACAGTGGATGACGATATTGAAGACGACCCTGTGAACCATACATGGAACACTATACAGGAGGGGATAGACGATGCCAGTGAGGGTGATGTCATTTACGTGCGCAGTGGCACCTACAGAGAGAACATCGTGATATACAAACAGCTTACACTGATGGGGGAGGACAACAGTAACACAATAATCGATGGGGGATCCATTGGGGACGCTGTACATATAAGAGCAAAGAATGTGAGGGTGAGCGGGTTCAAGATCATCAACGGAAAATCTATGTTATACAAACCCGTCGAGATCAGGGGTGAGGCGGCTGGCGGGAGTGCTACATGGACGGAGCAGAACTTTGGCGGGTTCTATCATGATATTGATAGCAGCGCTGGTAATGAAACGCTGAAAGCCGTGGTGAGTGGAAGAGAGATACGCAGAGGCAACCTTACCTATACCACAGCTCCTCAAGAGGTCAGGTTTGCATATTCACCTTTTGGCAGATATGAAGTAATGGGGTTCATGGGTGAGAAATTCTTTGCTGGATATACTTCAAATAGCGGTATCTCAGGGAATAGAACGATTAGCTCGCTTGAAAAAGGTCAATTGCATAAAGTACTGCTAGATGACAGGGATAAGCATACAGTTCTCGAGGACGGAACATTGAACTTAAAAGAAGGCTATGCACTCAGGTTGAAACCTATTGATGCAGTCTCAGGGGAAATACAGATGGTACTGTTGAAAGATGGGAATGAGGTTGGTCATTTTGTGGCTCTTGAAAGAAATAACACCTATGTGTACTCAAAAAAGGTGGGAAACATAAGCGACCTGCCTGTCATTGCAGTTCATGTAGATTCTGTTTTAAGGGAGGCAAATACAGCCATAATTAGCGGGATATTCCAGATTTCTGAAACATACACGCACCTTGCTGCAGGGGAAAGGTTTGGAAACCGGGATTATATACCGGCAGGTGAAGAATTTGTATACTTGTTCGCGGCAGAGGTTTCCGCAAAGGGAATAATCTTGAAGAATGACATGCAGACGATCCATCTCACCAGGAATTCTGAAATTGAAATTGCCGGCGGTCTTAAGATCAAAGTGGCTGATTCAGACACTTTGAGGTTCTATCCTGCTTTTGAAAGGACTGATTCTGACCTATCCGAAATCCGGGGAAGGTCTGCAAAAGGCGCGGAAGCACAGGCATGGGATGCAGATTCTTTCTCTGGATTTTACTACAATCCAGATGAGGATATCAAACCTGAAAAGCTTGAAATCTCAGGAATATCTGGCAGGAGCATAGGGAAAGGGGATCTGACGTATCAAACTATGATAGCGCCTGCATATTTTAATATCTATAAGCAGAAAGGGATTTTAATAAATGGACAGGCTAACTACTCAGTTATTGGACTGGGTGGAGAGACATATGCTGCGGTGGGCGGGAAAGCCAACAAAATAGCTAGGATATTGATAGACCACGGTAAAGACGATATAAAAACAATAATGGTGCCTGACGAACCATGGGAAATGGGAGAAGGTTACAATCTGACAGTCCTGGCAATTGATACAGGATCACCAAGAAAGGCCCAGCTATTGCTCACAAGGAACGGCATCAAACTTGATGAAAAATGGCTTTCTGATGGTGAAGCATATACATATACAGATCCAAACCGGACAGAAGAAACCGGTTTACCTGTGTTCGTTACCTATCTTGAAGCAGTATTTACAGGAATTGCATACGATGGTTCCATACAATTAAGATATACATGGCTGCTATCCAGGGATGCCGTTGAAATAAAGAGCGGGGATATTTTTAACAGTCTTGAAGTGGTCAATGTAACTTCGGAAAAGCTCACTTTCAAAAATCACCGGGCTATCTCCCTTGATCAGGGCAGCACAATACCCTTGATTAGAGACATTATTTTCAGGGTAGCTGATTCTCCAGAATTGAGGTACTATCCAGCATTAACCAGGAGAACAGGTCGTGAGAATTCAGCGGGCATTG
Source organism: Candidatus Methanoperedens sp. (assembly GCA_027460465.1). Lineage (GTDB taxonomy): Archaea > Halobacteriota > Methanosarcinia > Methanosarcinales > Methanoperedenaceae > Methanoperedens. The sequence continues at coordinate 3,878 of JAPZAV010000168.1, forward strand.
CTATTGACGAAGCTGACAATAGCATGATAGCATATAATAATATTTTAAACAGTTTCTATGGAATTCGGCTTAATTCGACAAAGAATATACTGCTTGCTGGAAATAATGTATCAAACAGCGGTTATGGCATTTATCTTTATTCCTCGGGCAGAAACATACTCATAAACAACAGTATGGCTGATAACCTTTATAATTTCGGTGTATCAGGGCATGGATCTGATTTTAACAACAGGATCGATGCGGACAATCTGGTGGATGGTAAACCAGTATATTACATGAAAGGCTCTACTGATGATGTTTTCGATGCTTCCAATATCGCCGGTACCTTCTACTGCATAGACTGCGTGAACATAACTGTAAGGGATATGGAACTGAGTGATAACAGTGCAGGAATATTTTTCTGGAACACCACAGGTTCAAAAATACAGAATATAACAGCTTCGCATAACTATTACGGCATCCAGTTAATGTCTTCAAGCGGCAACATGCTGATCAACAATACAGTCTCAAACGAGATATCCCTGAATATTTCAAATAAAATAATGCACCAGGATCTCTATTTCATGCTGCCTCAAAACCCCGGCATTCATCTGTCATCTTCAAATAATAACGTACTTACCGGGAACATGATCTCATATGGAGGTATCTCACTTTATGATTCAAGCAGCAACAGGCTGAGCGGCAACAGAGTCTCTTTTAATAACTTCGCAGTCACTTGGGACGTTTTAAGCAAAAACAATGTTATTACAGATGATTGATTCTGATCCAGGGACAACCTCATCAACAATAAATTAATAGTCATCAGTTCAATAATAAGAAGGATGTTCAAGCTTCGAATAAGTAAATATGTCATTACTTATGTTTTCATTTTCATATTTGTTATTTCAATATACAGCCTCGTTTTCCTGTATCTCATGCGCACATATGAAAACAGACACTTTGAATTCATAACCTCTGTCTACTGGGTTATCGGCACCATGACCACAACAGGTTTTGGTGAGATTTATTTCACCACAGTCGTGGGACAATTTTTTACAATTATTGTAATGATCACAGGTGTAATAATGATATTCGCTCTCCTCTTCCCTCTTGTGGTAACACCGTGGCTTGAGAGCACTATAAGAAAAGAGCTTCCTTCAAAAGTCCAGACTGATCTGAAAAACCACATCATAATATGCGGGTACAACCAGCTCGTTGAAACGCTTATCATGGAACTTGGAGAGTACAGAATTCCTTTTCTCGTCATAGACGAGAATGAAAAGAACATCAACCTCCTGATGTCAAAAAAAGTGCTCTGCGTTCATGGAGATGCCGGGGATGAGGATACACTTTTGAACTCCAATATACTATCTGCAAGTATGCTGATAACGAACCAGAGCGATGAAAAAAACGCTGGCATCATTCTCACTGCAAAGGAGATATGCGATATCAAGATAATAGCCCTGGTCGAGGGCGTTGCAAGGTCAGGATACATGAAATACGCAGGTGCTGACCGCGTGATCTCGCCAAAGACCCTGTTCGGAACATACATAGGAAGAAAAGCCATAGATCCTCTCACAGACCACCTCGCAGGTGCAACAAAATTCTTTGAGGATCTCAGTATCGTGGAACTTCCAATTTATCCGGGCAGCATCCTGATCGGGAAAAAAATAAGAAAGGCAAGAATCCGTGAAGAGACAGGGGCGAATGTTGTGGGACTCTGGACAGGAGGAAGATTATCATTGAATCCTCAGCCTGATGATATGATCAAAGAAAACTCTGTCCTTCTGGCAGTGGGCAGTGAAAAGCAGCTTGAGGCACTGAAGAGGTTGACAAGGTGATGCAGTGAAGAAGCATTTTATCCTGATAGGCTACGGTGATGTAGGTCGAAGCATTGCTGAAGTGCTTAAAAATGCACAACAGAGCTTTGTTGTTATTGATATGAATGAGGCAAAGTTGAAGGATAGAGGTTTTGAGTACGTGGCAGGTGATGCCACTGATGAAGAGGTGCTCAAGCGTGCAGGTCTTAAGAACGCCTCTACCATAATCATTGTCCTGAACAACGACGATGAAATAATATTCACGACCCTGATTGCCAGGAATCTCAATCCTCAGAGCATAATAATAGCAAGGGCAAATACCACGAAGTCGATAGATAAAATATACAGGGCAGGTGCGGATTATGTCGCATCCCTCTCCATAGTGGCGGGTCAGATGCTTGCTCACATAGCTCTGGGGCATGAGGAAGAGACGGTGATGATGCTCGAAGGACTGGAACTCGGACGTTACCAGATAACCGGTGATTCGCCTGTTGTGGGGAAAAGCATAGCTGAAGCAAAGATCCGCTCAAAGATAGGCTGCACGATAATAGGGCTCGAAGAAAACGGGAAGACAACCACAGATATAGATCCTTCAGCAACCCTGAAAGAAGGGATGACGCTCGCAATCATCGGGAATTGTGAGCAGATCTCAAAGCTGAAGAAAGAATATTTCAAAGAAGAGTGATCATGCACAGCAAGAACATGATAAGCATCGGTCATCTTTCCACGGTATATCACACCTCCTTTATTCTGATGGGTAATGACTGGCTGGAAAACGAGGGCATCCAGGCAAACTGGAAGCTCTTTGCATCAGGACCAGATATCGTTAATGCATTCGCTGCCCGGGAAATAGATATCGGATACATCGGTCTTCCCCCTGCGATCATAGGTATTGATAAAGGGGTCAGGATCGTATGCGTGGCAGGGGGGCATGTCGAGGGAACTGTGCTAGTGGCTCAAAAGGAATATGGGACGCTGGCAGAACTGAAAAATTTCAATGAAGTGCTTTCGCAGTTCAAAGGAAGAATAATTGGCTCGCCGCCGCGGGGCTCAATACACGATGTTATCATCAACAACGCAATAGATGAGGCAAAGCTCAGTGTCGAGGTTAAGAATTATGCATGGACTGACTTTGTGCTCGAGGCGCTCGTGGATCGTGAAATCGAAGCTGCTGTAGGAACGCCTTCGCTTGCAGTGGCTGCGGCGCGCGGCTGTGGAGCAAGGATCGCTGTTCCACCTCATGCGCTCTGGCCGCATAATCCGAGCTATGGGATCGTTATCAGGAAGGAGCTTTTGCAATATCCTGATACGATCCTGAGCTTTTTGAAGATGCATGAGAAAGCCAGTAATTTCATCAGGACAGAGCCGGAAGTTGCTGCAAAGATAGTTGCGGGGATCACAGGCATTGTGGATGAGGATTTTGTTCTTGATGCCTACCTGGTATCGAAAAAATACTGCGCTGCGCTGTCACGTGAATTCGTTGAGTCCACGATGAGCTTTATTCCTGTTCTCAGGAGATTGAATTATATAAAGAGGATTTTATCTGAAAAGGAAATATTCGATTACAGTCTTATCAGTCAGGTCCATAAAGAACCGTCGCATTACGATCTTTAGTCTATCGTCACTTTCAGCATCCTGTCGCCAATTTCAATCCTCTCCACAACATCCATACCCTCGATGACCTGTCCAAATACTGCATACTGTCCGTCCAGGGATTTGATATCCCTGAGGCAGATATAGAATTGTGAGGAGGAATGGTCTTCTCTGAACCTCCTGTTCCATCTCCTTTCGGGTCGCCTCCCTGAATGACAAATCTTGATTCAACCCTGTGGAACGTGAGACCATTGTAAAAACCGCTCTCTGCAAGGTCTATGAAATTCTTTGCATGATCACATTATAAAACTTGCGCCATTCTTCAAATTCACATCCAGAGTTCCACGGCATGCCTGCTCTGAATTCCCTGACTATGTCAAAATATTCCTGGGGCAGCCAAGGAGCTTTAAAATCGAACTGGTCAAAATCGCCCCAGTCCTCAAGTGTATCAAGCGGTTTCAATCCCTTCTTAACCCCAGTCTCGTAGAGTTCAGTGTGCGGATATGGCGTGAAAAAAGAGAGCAATATATCCATATGTGCAAGCCTGTCCCTGTAAGCGCATATTATCCTGTGGATCTCAGCAAGCGTCCTTCTTACCTCTTCCTTTACGTCCACCCCTGGAACACCTATCATGAACGAGCCGCGAAGGTCTAGATCATGTTTTATGCATTCATCCACGCATTTCATTATCTGGCTTACCCTGGCGCGCTTGCCCATCGCGTCCAGAGCATCCTGATATCCGCTTTCAAACCCTATGAAGACCTCGTGTATGCCTGCTCTTCGTGCAAGCGCCAGAACATCATCCCCGATCCGGGAGAACTGATCCATCCTGCCGTTGACGCTGGTCAGACGGATATTCAGGTCTTTCTCGATCAAAAGCTCAAACATCTTCTTAACGCGCCCCACATTAAGGAAAAAATCGCTGTCCCGTATCATGAACGTGTCTATATCATAGGTCTTTGCAAGATATTCAAGTTCAGACGCCGCTTTTTCAGGAACAAGCCCTGACCAGCGCCTGCCGCAAAACACTGGCTCTGAGCAGAAACTGCATCCTGAAGCACAGCCCTGGCTTGAGTAATAGTCAAGGCAGCGCTTACCGAACTTGTATCCTTTGATGTGGCGCTCCACATCGATCAGGTCGTAATCAAGCCGGGGGAATAGATTGATGTCTTCAAACCTGCGCTCAGGGTTATGAAATATGTTATTGCCTACTTTGTAGGATATTCCGGGAATACCATCAAGTTGAGCATTGTGGCGAAGCTTTTCAACCACTTCCCTGAATGTCAGTTCACCCTGTCCTCTGATAACGATGTCTATGAAAGGGTTCTTCAGCGTCTGTTCAGGTTCAGTGGATGGGTGATATCCTCCCCAGATCACTGGAAGTGATGGATAGCGCCTCTTGATAGCCTCGCTGACATTAATCCCGTCCCTTATCTGATAGCAGGTCATGCTGCTCACGGCAAGGCAGAGCGCATCTTTACAGGCATCAGGGATCTTCTCTATATAATCGCTATCCACCACTGCATTGAATATCCTGACATCAAAATCATCCCTAACCATCCTTGCAAGAGCAAGAAGAGAAAGTGGAACATTCACAAGCGGGACCTGAAAAGATGTGGTTTTTTTATTCTGAATGGCGATGGGATGTTTTACAGGCAGGGGGTTGAATAGAACGATGGTTTTCTTTTCATTGAATCCAGGATTCATGCCGTCTGCTGCGGTTGCTGCGCCTGTTCAGGAATTGAGAAGAAAGCCACTGCCTGCAGGATTTCTGCCACGAATAGGAGAATCAATCCTATGAATACAATTGCGAGTACTGCCCCTATAAGATACAGCAGTCCCACGGTGTTGAACATACCGATGTTGAGTTTTGATGCGATCGAGTTGTAGCTTTTTCTCAGGAATACAGCTGAAATTATAGTAAAGATCCATATGGGTATGATGACAAGGAGAATGGCTATGATAAAGCTGGACATCTGTTCTCCCATGAACATCGAAGCTTCAAAAGGTTCAGGAAATCCTTTGAAGTATGAAAATAGAAAAACCACACCAACTATGATTCCAATGACTATTCCAGCAATACCCAGAATTACTGAAATGAGCATGTTGTTAAAGATCGATTTGTCTTTGAAGACATCAGAGATGTATTTTACCGCAACGAGAATAAGGATAAGCCCGACAAGTCCAATGACCATACCTGCATAAGGTATCACGGACAGCAGCACGAGTATGGAGCCTATTCCTCCCAGTGTCTTTGCCTGTGCAAGAGAACTCATATCATATCACCCCTTTAAATGTACCAATGAGTACTAAGTATATACCCGTATAAATATCTTGTTGTTGTTCAGCACAATATACATAAGCAGGCCAGGCTATCCAGAATCGAAATGCGAGAATTCATCCTCTTTTCCAGGACAGGGAGAACAGATCAAAGATTCAAAAGCCTCATGGAAGCAGGAAGACTGGATGTGGTCTATCAGGGCATACTGATGTCGCTTTTCATGTCTCATGCAATCCGCAGGGATGTAATATTCCATGCAGTCCTCGGAGGTCCTCCAGAGCCTCCGGTGGAACTTGTGGTTGATGGAAGCATGCTCAGGGACGTGCGTACTGATGAGCGTACCTGGGAAGACATCCTTCGAAAGGTCCTCTCAGGCAGGCGTCATCCAGGAGTTTACGTACAGAAGAAAAGCCTTCAGGAATTGATTAAAGAAAAAAAGAGCGTTTTTGTGCTGGAAGAATCTGGAGAGAACATAAAGACCATTGAGCTTGGCGAGAACCCGATTTTTGTTCTCGGCGATCAGATAGGTCTTCCAAAAAAAGATGAAGAATTCGCTCTCAGATACGGGAAAAAAGTCTCACTGGGCGGAAGGGAATACCTTGCCTCAGCATGCATCGGGATCATCAACTACATCCTGGATCAGAGAGAGTTAATTCTTTGAACTGAGACGGTGGATGCTACAGCTCCTGAATAACTCCTTTCTTACCTTTCTTTTTGAGATCCCTGATGAGTTTTTGATTCTCGTGAAGCAGGATGGATGCGTCTTTTTCTATCTTCTTTCTATCCATTTTTTTCCCTTTTCCTTCACCCGGGCAATCCACAACAGGTATCAGGCGCATGATAGGTTCGTCCGAGTATGAGACCTCAGTTATCTTGAACGGAAGCAGGCGGCAGACGAGTGGGGAATCCTCGCGTATGGTGCATTCAAGTTTCTCTCCGAGGAAAAAGCATCTATCATCTCTCCCTTTGATCCTGAAAGCCTGGGCTGCGTCATCGAATTCCAGGAAATCATCCAGTGAGTATCCAAGTGCGGCAATCCTTTTTATATCCGCAATTGTGAGCTGGATGCCTGGAGTGCAGCATTTTGCATCGCATTTCCTGTATTCGCATGTCCATCGTTCGATGTTCCCGAGGATATGAATCATATGCTGTAATTAACTCTAATATAATTTAAACATACCCATATCTTGAGAGCATATAATGGCAATTTTATAATTATCAGAACATGCAGGATTTTGACGAATGCCGGGGCAGGTGTGTTTGCCGACTGAGCCAGCTGGGGGGAATTGATCGAGAGCAATTCCCTGTGCTTCACTTCATGACACAGGGATTCCAGCTTCTGGTGTACCGGCTTCTCTGCAATGCTTCTTCATCTCGCAGGCCTCATACCCTCGATGTTTTTGAATCACCTCAAAGTGAGGCGGTTTCGAACAAGGATTCTTCGCATCAAGAATTTTCAATGTTAGACAGGTAAAACTCTTCTGATAAGCCTCACATTCCCACTTATGCAGAGGCTCATTAAGTTCCCGGTTAGCCATTGCATTACATTCCTCAATTTTCTTCCGATCATTACCTGCCGCCATATCACATTCGTGGATCTTCGTGACAACTGGAGTAAGCTGCTTTACATGAACCGTCTCATGTTGCTCGACGCAGTCTCTGACGCATGGATCTTTTAGTGCAGCAGTGTTATATTTGACAATCACTTTTCCTGTAAATTTTCCTGTGCTTTCGTCTATCTCAGGGCTTGTATCTCCATACCAGTCAGGACTGCATGAGGTTTTTCCATTAAACCGTTGCGGTAACTTTTTCTTCTTTTCTTCAGGCTGTCGCGCCTGCGGCTCAGGCATCCGCATCACCTGCTCTGCTACCCTGTCAGCTTCCTGCCCATAGATATCCCCGGGCTTGCCGATCTTAAGTTTACCCTGCAAGGCACCTGATTTGAGAAGCCTGCAAACTGCATGATTGCCTATTGTTCTCTGAAGGAACAGGATTTGTTCCACAGTCGAGCTAATGGATTGAGAGGGACCTGTCTTTTGAGTTTGAGAGGCTTTATTTTCTCTTTTGTCTTCTGGTTTTTTAGCCGCTACCCTGATGAATTCAGCCATATACTATCCCATTTTTGTATTTATTTGATCCACAGGAAGAGTAAATTTTAATATCCTCCATATCGATCTTCTCCATCAATTCAGGATTAATGACTTTATTCTCATAATCCTGCCACACCTTCCATTTCTCATTATAAGTACCAGTTTTCTATATGTATCCAGAGAACTCCTGAGGCTGGCGGCTGCTCAGAAATCCACATCCCATATCACGCTCTCGCCGAACGCGACCCACACCTTGTGCACGCCGCCCGCTCGCTCGGCGAGCAGTGTGCGAACGATGCGAGCGATGTCACGGATATGAGCGAGGACGTATTTCCTGTCGTCCGGCATCAGCTCGCCGTAGATCGGCCCGAGCAGAACAGCGAAGTCCTGTCGGCCACTGCGCCTAGCCTGATCCATTCTCCGGGCCATGTCCTGGGCGAAGTAGTGAGCATCTTCCGCAAAGGATTCGAGGCGCTCGCGCGCCGCCTCACGCGCGGTGACAAGCGCCTCTTCTTCGCCCGGCCCCGCTTCCTCGGCCGCGAGGACTGCCGCCTCAAGCTGTCGCTTGGCCCCGGGTGGAACCAACGCGTTGTGCCGGATGCGCCTGGGGATCTCGTTGGCGAGGTACCGTTCGATGTCGTCCGGCAGCGGCTCAACATCGCTCTTCTGTCTTTGCCGCTCCTTCACCGGGCCGCGCAGCGTGATGCGTGCGACTTCCGGCAGAGGCTCCGACCCCACTGCTCCCGGGGGCACTGGCGAAGGCGGCGCAGGTTCCGGGAACACTTCCACGCCCGGGAGGCCCAGGATATTCCGCAACTTCTCGGGGAAGAGCTCGCGGCCGATGTGACCGACGGCGGCTGGTGACGGTTCGTTGGAGCAGAAGCTGCTGCCCGGGTGCTC
>JAPZAV010000169.1 GCA_027460465.1 Candidatus Methanoperedens sp.
AAGTTGGATAATAATAGCATCTGCTGCGTCTTCAAATCTTGAATTAATATTCAGGTAAAAATTACTCTCAACGATCAATCTGAGAGCATCTTCTCTTGCAGTAAGTCTCCTTGCCTTGATCCTGGAAGCTCCGCCCATCTGCAGATATATATCCCAGAGCGCTGCTGACCATATCTCTCCGTCCCGATCGCAGCTTTCCAGTCCCAGGAAATCCTCTGGATAGTGTTTTTTACTATCGACCCTGCTTACACAATCACCTACTTTGCCGATGCCGTTCCAGTCCCCGATGCATTCACGGTTAAAGCCTTCATTCATCTCAGCAAAAAAACATGCTGCAAAAAATCACCAAACCCCTCTGCGATCGGGCAGGTACTCCAGTTAAGCCCAAAACCAGGTACCTGCTCGTCTAAAATGGCATGGCAGTATTCGTGCAGGATTATGTCCGCATCCTCTCCATCATCAATATACCATGTGCCGAAGGTTATTTCTTTTTTGTCACGGCTGTAATATGAATTATCCACGAAATCCCCGTGAGAATTGACCTTTATGGTTTTATTGCATAAGCCGGTAAATCCAAGGCTCTGTATATACCGCGCAGCCTCATCGATATGATAATATGCCATCACTTCCTTGAACCGCGGGTCCTGCCTTGAGTAGTCAAAGATCAAATTTTGCTCTTTCGCCCTGTTCGGCGTGCTGCAGGTATCAACATGCTGACCCCTGAGATAACCTGATCCGTCAAGATCCTTCAGAACAACATCTGCGTAAGCCTTATCCGGGATTTCGGATTCTCCGGTAAGGCTTCTGTCCCCCAGTGCTACCACAGGATTTGGTATGAAAACCCTTCCCCTGCCTGTAAACTTAAGGAGCGCATCCAGAATGTCCAGTATAATGCCTGTTTTATAGTCAAGAAATACATACCATTCCTCAGTAGGATTGAAAAGAGGAATTGCCACCTTCCACACCACATAGTATTTACCATCCTTTGGATAGATCACCATTTCTGTGGTGATCTTTCCTGCAAGTCTTTTTTCTGCACGCAGGGTTTCGACCGCAATGCGGATCGCTTCCTCCCCTGAGATGCCTTTTTCTACCCTCCATTCCACCGACAGATCTGGATGGTAGCAGATATCGATCTTATTGATCCGGTTACATTTATCCATATGGACCGAAGTAAAAGCATTGTAGACCGGCACTTCATTGAACACCTGCTGGAAAATAACATGGCATCCCCCAAGACTATCGGTTTTTCTGAGAAACGGTAGATCCTCCAGGTCCTGTTTCATTTTAAATAATTTGAAATGTTCTGAAAGGAATTTTCGTGCTGCTTTTTCAGGGTCTCCTTCCATTTCGACCGATAAAATCCCGCACAAATGAGAAGGGATCCCTCTTTTGCCCCATATGACATGGAGGTTCAAATCCAGTCTTTTTAGCTTTTCCAGAACATGCAGCTGGGATCTTGCAGGCTCTATAGATCCTTTCCGTCCTCTCCTATGCCTGCCGGGATCAGCCAAGCCTTATCACTCTTGACATGAGGTTGATGAAGAGTACAAGAGGTATGAAGATTTTTATGATAAGCATAAATAACCTCTGCATACTTCTGCTGCCTCCGATCTGATCGAATATGATCTTCTGATCGATGAACCATCCTGCGATTATGCTGAGCACCAATCCAGCAATGATGATGCCTGTTGTGCCGAAAACAAAGTCCTTGATGTCAAGAAGAGGAGTTCCGAATAATTCGAATTTGAGGGCTGTATAGCTCAATGCCGAGGGCAGCCCGATCAGTACTATTATTAATAAAGCTATTGAAGTTGCTCTCTTCCTTTCAAAGCCGTAAGAATCAATGAGAGTTGCCACAGGCACTTCAAGCATGGAAACTGCAGAGGTAAGTGCAGCAAAGGAAAGGAGCAAAAAGAAGACTGAACCCAGCAAATTCCCGTAGCTCATTTCCTGAAAAACAGGAGGTAATGCAACAAAAGCCAGGTTCACGCCAGACGCAGGATCAAGCCCGAATGAGAAGACGATGGGAAATATCACGAATCCTCCAAGAATTGCGATAAACAGATCAGAGACCGTGATTATAGATGCGCTTTTCGTGATCTTCTCTTTCCGCATGTAGCTGCCGTAGGTGAGCATGATGCCTGTGCCCACGCTCAGAGAAAAAAATGCCTGCCCGAAAGCTGCAGACCACACAAAAGGATCAGATAGTTTTGAGAAGTCAGGGGTGAGATAGAACTCTATCCCCTGTGCAGCGCCAGGCAGCGATAGCGCAAAAAACAAAAGCAGAAGCAGCATTACAAATAAAAGCGGGATCAGAACTTCAGACAGCCTTTCAATGCCCTGCTTTACCCCTGCCCTGACAACAAAGAAACATATCCCGGCAGAGATCAGGAATGACAGCAAGGGATAGTAAGAACCTGTGAACAGAGAAAAAGGAACAGGTTCGCCAATGATAAAAAAGAATGAATAAGCAAGCACCCAGCCTGTTATAACAAGATAATAGCTCAATATCATGACCATGACAAAGACAAGGAAGAAGCCAGCAATCCTGAATCTTTTTCTTATTGCGCCAAACGCAGGTACAACCGAGGTCTGAAAATGCCTTCCTATCGCGAACTCAAGTATCATCAGAGGCAGACCGAACAGGAACACCGCTATCAAATACGGGATAAGGAACGCCCCGCCTCCATTGATGCCTACGATATATGGAAACCGCCAGATATTGCCTATGCCCACTGCAGAGCCTATGCTCGCAAGGATGAAACCGATGCTGGATGACCATTTTTCCCTCATATTTCCTTCATCCTTTCAACCGTTTCTTTCTCGCACGGATCATCAAGAAAATCATGACTCCTGAAACTACCATCCAGACCAGACCGGTTCCTATCAAAATGTGATATGGACTGCCGGGCAATCCAAAACCGTAATGGATCCTCACAAGCACCGTATCCCATAACACTATCAGCGTCGGAATGTTTTCTCTGATCGCCTCACCGGTGCGTGCATGGAATCCCAGCAGCCAGTCTATGCTTAGGAAGATACCGCTGACCGCCTGCAGAATAAGCAGGGGCGCCAGGACGATCCCCACATTGCGATGCCACTTTCTCAGATCCAGCTCTTTCATCTTAATCCTCCATGGATGAACCTGATGCATCCTGAGCTTAATAATTCTTTGATATATCGTGAAAAAAATTGCAGCAGTGATAAAAAACGCTATGTAACAATATAGTAGTAGATCGCATAGACTGCCATGAGTATCAGAACAAGAATGACGCTGTCACCCACTGGCGATTTTTTAACAGGCTCGCCCGGATAGTTCTTCCATGCATTTTCCAGGAGCTTCTCTGAAGCATGCGGCGGCATTCCCGGGAACCTCCCCAGCAGCCTGAATATGGCGGTGCTGGCATAAAGTGAGACTGCACGTGTGGGATTCTTTCCAAGCCACATCAGGTAATCCGCAATCCTCAGGAAGATCCTCACAGGAAGCTGGGCTGCGGCAGAAAGCGGCTTCTCCACAAACCACATGAACGCTCTGCTCCCTTTCCTGTAGATCCAGTCTATATCAAGGCTTATGGCTGGCTGGCTCATGAGCTTATCACGCATCAGGAAGAATCCCAGCGCTGTGAACAGCAGTATCTGCACTGTCCACACTATGTGCTCTCCTGTGTAGGGAACATAGTCAACAGGGAAGGGAAGGATGTTATAGAGTATCGCAGGATATACGCCTATAAGGATGTTCAAAAAAGCTGCAAAGCCCATCGCAAGCAGCATATTTACAGGGGGTTCTTTTGCCTTGATCCCGGAATCTTTTCCAAAGAAGGTGAAATACGGAAGCCTGAGCGCCACCAGGAGGAAAGTGCCTGCAGAGGCAAGAGTGAGAAGAAGCCATACAGGTGCCAGATGTTCATGAGCTGATGCTGAAACGATCATGGACTTGCTCACAAATCCGCTGAAAAAGGGGACGGCGGAGATGGAGAGTGCTCCTACCATGTATAAGCCCAGTGTCAGCGGCATTGTCCTGTACAGACCTCCAAGTTCTGTGAACTTTCTTTTCCCTGCAGTGTATATAACTGCGCCAGCGCCCATGAAAAGCAGACCCTTGTATAGAATATGTGTAAAAGCGTGGGCTGTTACGCCGTTCAGAGAAAGCATTGTCCCCATCCCGATACCTGCTATCATGTAGCCCACCTGGCTTATGATCTCGTATGCAAGAAGTCTGCGTATATCGTTCTGAAGAAGTGCGTATGCCACGCCAAATACTGCCATCGCGGCGCCAAACCATATCAGGATCTCAAAACCTGAAAAAGCTCGAAGCAGCACGTATACAGCTGTTTTTGTGGTAAACGCGCTCAGGAATACAGCACCGGTGATAGTTGCCTCAGGATAAGCATCTGAGAGCCAGGCATGCAATGGCGGCACTGCTGCATTCACCATGAAGCCCAGCAGTATCAGATAGGAATCGAGTCCTCCGTGTGCCAGTGAGCCAAATTCCAGAGAGCCTGTGTTGACAAGGCGTATCACTATGCCTGCAAGCAGAGAAAGTCCGCCGAAAACGTGTACCAGAAGATACCTCATGCCTGCATCCCGCGAGGCTTTATCCCTGCTGTACCATATAAGGAAGACCCCTGAAAACGCCATTATCTCCCAGAAAACAAAGAGGGAGAGGAAATCCCCGGAAAAGACCACACCAAGTGCGCTACCCGCATACAGGAAGGCTGCAAAATGCTGGCCGTCTTCCTTTACATGCAGGGCATAGAGCATACCGATGAATGCCATTATCACAAATACATATCCAAACGCCATGCTCAGCCTGTCAACCTGTCCGAAGACCAGGTTGTATCCCATAAAAGGCACTGCCCAGCCTGTGCCATCAGCCATAAAGAAAAGATCGATGAAAGTGATCACGGGAAGCAGAAGCAGATAAGCTCGCTTGGCCCTTCCTTTGAGAAAAGGTATCAGAAAAGCTCCGGCAATAAGTACGATCCCGGGCGGCACCCAATCAATCATAGTAGTCCTCCCTTTTCAAAAGCACATACCCTGCGGCTCTTAATACAATGATCAGCAGGATGGTGGAAAAAAAGCCGTACATAGCATTGAATCCTGGTACTGCATCCCAGGGTAATTCTATTTTTTCCCTGTGCATCAAAAAGTCGGCAAGTACAGCGATGACGAGGCCTGCATAAAATAGATATTTCAAGACCTTTCTGTTTTTCAGGCTTCCCATCTATTTTCCTCCCATCAGATTTGCAACTGCGATCCTGACCATGGCTAAAGGTTCATCAGGCAGGATCCCAAGTATGATCGAGAAAATGCCGGTCAATATCAGGGGAATGAGCATGAAGAGCGGCGCTTCTCGGTAAGACAGTTCCTTATCCGGTCTTTTGAAAAATGCATTGATGATCACGGGGAAAAAGTATGCCACATTCAGGAACGTGCTTGCGAGCAGCACGAGCAGCAGAGGTATCTGCCCGATCTCAACCGAACCTATCAGCAAAAACCACTTGCTTACAAAACCTGCCGTTGCAGGAGTGCCAGCCATTCCGAGAGCCCCGAGCGTGAATGCAAGCATCGTGAGGGGCATCTGTTTTCCGATCCCGTTCATCTCGCTGATCTTCTCTTTTCCTGCAGCAACGATGATCGCTCCGGCACAGAAAAAGAGGGTTATCTTCATAAAGGCATGGTTGAGTATGTGAAGCATGCCTCCTGTTATTCCTGAAGGCGTCAGCATGACCACGCCAAGAATAATGTATGAGAGCTGGCTTATGGTTGAGTATGCCAGCCTTTTTTTCAGGTTGTCGTGGGTGAGGGCAAAGAGTGAGGCAACTATGATTGTGAAGGCTGCCACATATGCCATGGCAAGGGCAAGCCCGGTTTCTTTCATTACGTCAATTCCGAAAACATACAGGATGATCCTGGTCGCCGTAAAGACCCCGACCTTGACGACTGCCACAGCATGCAGCAATGCACTCACTGGCGTCGGGGCTATCATTGCCGAAGGCAGCCAGGAATGAAGAGGCATGAAGGCCGCCTTGGCAGAGCCTATCATGAAAGTCACGAAGAGCAGCTTGAGCATGTTTTCAGGGATCCCTTTTCCTTCGAGGATGCCGCCGAAGGCAAAGTCCGTGGTGCCCGTGTAATGGTACACTGCCAGGATCGAGAACAGGAAAAAAACACCCGCGGTCAGAAGATAAAGAAGGTATTTTCTTCCAGCCCTCATGGCTTCAGGTGTCTCGATATGCACGACCAGGGGATATGTGGAGATCGTGAGTATTTCATAGAAGATGAAGAGTGTGAAGAGGTTTGCTGAGAACGCCACGCCTATGGTAGAGGACAGGGCGATCGCAAAGCAGAAGAAATATCTTGTCTGGGCATGTTCCTTCTGTGTCCGCATGTAGCCTATGGAATATAGTGTCGTGAATATCCAGAGAAAAGATGCTATCAATCCGAAAAGGAGACCGAAGGCATCCACTCTGAACATTATTGGCAGACCTGGAAGTACGTCCCATAATCTCAGTTCGATAAGCCTGCCCTCCATGACAGCAGGGATCATGGTGGCTATGATCAGGAATTTGCTGATCCCGGCAGCCAAAGAGACCCCTTCCCTGATGTTGGGCTGCTTCCTAAAAACAAGTATCATGATCGCACCAACAAGAGATGCAAGCACTGCAAGAGCCGGGCTGAATGATGTGATGTTATCCATTGATCCTCCTAGGGCAGCACTCCTGTTACCCAGTGTTCTATGACCCCTATGGGAAGTGATGCGAAAAGACCGAGCAATAGCGTTATTGCCGCGAAAATCAGGATGGGCAGAAGCATGCTCAGAGGTACTTCATCCTTTTTTATCTCTTCATGTTCGTGTACGCCAAAATATACATTCTCGAAGATCCTCCAGAAATAGACTGCTGTGAGCAGGCTGCTTAAAAGAATGACCGCAACAAATACCCAATTTTCTGCTTCCAGGGCACCCCATGCAAGATAGAACTTGCTGGCAAAGCCGATGGTGGGCGGTATTCCTATCATGGAAAGTGCGCCGATCACAAAAGCCGCCATTGTAAAAGGCATCTTTTTGCCCATACCTTTCAGTTGATAGATGTTCCTGATCCCCGTACGGTATATGATCGCTCCCGCTACCATGAAAAGTCCGACTTTCATCAGGCTGTGGCTCAGGATATGGAGAATGCCGCCTGTCATGGCAAGCTTGTTCGCCATGCTTACACCTAAAATGATATAGCCGATCTGGCTCACGCTTGAATATGCAAGCATCCGCTTTATATCGTACTGGGCTATTGCAAGCACAGAACCTGCGACTATGCCGGCTGCAGCCACCCAGGAAAGGATGTTCATCACAGGCACTGTCTCAATCACATACTCAGGTGAGATAACTGTAAACATCACTCTGATCAGCGCATATATTCCCACCTTGGTAAATGTACCTGCAAGCATTGCGGAGACAGCAGAAGGGGCATGGGTATAGGCATCAGGAAGCCATGTATGCAGAGGGAAGAGTGCTGTTTTGATGCTCAATCCCACCACAAGCAGCGCAAGCGCCACAAGGATGACAGGTCTTCCGTAAAGCTCCGGCAGACGCTCTGAAAGGTCTGCCATGTTGAGCGTGCCTGTCATCACGTACAGGTAGCCTATGCCCAGAAGAATGAAGGATGCTGAAATTGTGCCCATTATCATGTAGTTGAAGCTTGCCATCAGGGATTGCCTGTCCCCCACAGCTATCAGAGCATACGCTGCCAGGGAGCCTATTTCAAGGAACACATACAGGTTGAAGATATCCCCTGTCACCACAATACCCAGCATACCTGTGGAGAGAAGTATGTATAATGTGTAAAGCGGCAGCTCCTTCCCAGGCACCTCAAATCCAAGGCTTTTTTTAGCATATATGGAAACTGAGAAGCAGACCCCTGCCACGAGCACAAGCACAAAGGCGTTCAGGATATCGATTGCATACTCTATCCCCCATGGGGGCTGCCATCCACCCAGCCAGTAGCTTATATTTCCTGCCGCTAACACCTGGTAAAGAAGGAAGATGCTTATAAGGAACTGGAGCAGTGTGATCAAGGATGCCCAGGGGCTGCACAGCTCTTTTCTGATCAGGCCTATGATAGGCGTGAAAAACGCCCCTAAAAGCCCGACAGCAATGATCAGTACTGGAAAGTGCTCTATCATCAGCTCAACTCTATGATCTTATCTTCATCAAGTGTCCCGAATTCCCTGTGGATACGTATGGCAAGGGAAAGACCAACAGCCAGGGTGCTCACAGCCACGACAATTGCGGTGAGGATCAGCACATGAGGGAGTGGATTCACGTAAACAGCAGGTTCTTTGAGAAGTATTGGCGCAGTGCCTCCGCTCACGTCAGCGGCTGATATATAGAATAAGAATATGGAATACTGGAAGATGCTCATGCCTATGAGCTTCTTTATCAGGTTTCTCTTCCCTATCATGCCGTAGAAACCGATGGTCATGAGGGTGATATATATTATATAATTATATTTTGCAAAAATTATATCCTGTATCATCTATTCCCCGTTGAAAGCGATATCATAAAATATCGAGACCATTATTGCCATGACCGTAAGCCCGATACCCACTTCCACCATCTCTATTCCGTACTTGCTGGATTCTGCAGGCGAATGCCCCAGTGGAAGCACACCGTACTCAAGAAAGCTTCCTCCAGAGATGATTGCAAGTACTCCCACGCCTGCATATATTAAAAGTCCGGTGCTGGCCAGTAACAGGACACGTTTCATGGTCAGTATCTTTTTTGTCTCGCCGAGACCAAAGGCTGCTGTATACAGTATGAAACCTGCAGCAAGGATAACGCCTGCCTGGAATCCGCCTCCAGGTCCCAGGGCGCCGTGGATCAGCACATACAATCCCCACAAAAGTATGAGGGGGACCATGATGCTGGCGCCTGTCCTGAGTATTATATCGTTGGTTTCAGGCTCAGGCTTCATTTCCACTTCCTCCTGATCAAAAGCATGACAGTGATTCCGGCTGTGAATATCACAGTTGTCTCTCCCAGAGTATCGTATCCCCTGTAGTTTGCAAGTATGGCTGTAACGATATTGGTCACGCCTGCCTCTTTATAAGAACCTTCGATATACTCCGGAACCACGTGCTTATGTGAAGGAGCATCCGGGTCGCCAAGGTCTGGAAGGTCAGGTACGCCGTAAACAAGGATCGCCCAGAAAAGAGCGCAGCTCAAAACAGCAAGATACCGCCTCATGATCTCTCCTCCTCATATCTTCTGGTGCAGGCTATGGCAGCGACCAGAAGTATGGTGGATACACCGGCTCCGACTGCAGCCTCTGTAAAAGCAACATCCACCGAGTTCATCTCCACCCATATCACAGCCATCATAAAGCTGAAGCCTGCAAAAAGCACAGTAGCTTCGAGAAGATCCCTGGTCATAATGGATGCAATCGCAAGTACAAGAACAAGCAGCAGCATCACTAGATCAACAGTCCATATCATTCACATTCCTCCCTTCTATGTTCCTCCTTTCGCCACTGCTTCCATCCCTCAGTTGTCCACATCTGATGACCTCTGTTGATTGCAGCCCTGAACAGGGAATGGACTGCTACAGGTCCTGTTAACAGCACAAAGAATATTATGAAAAGCAGCTTCACGCTTACAAGGTCAGGTCCCTGGAATATCATCAGACCGGTGAGCGTCAGACCCACGCCAAGAGTGTCGCACTTACCTGCAGCATGCATTCTGGAATATACATCTGGAAATCGTATCAACCCTATTGCGGCTGTAAGCATCAGAAATACCCCCAGTGAAAGGAAAGCTGTTACCAGTGCTATTCTAATTATCTCAATCATCGCATATCCTCCCTTTCTCAAGATATTTTGCGATCGCCACCGTGGCTATGAAATTAAGGATGGCATAGAGAAGGGCGATATCAAAAAAGTCAGGTCTCTCAAATACATAGCCAATAAGTACAAGGATAACAATGGTCTTTGTCCCGATCACGTTCACCCCGAGAATCCGGTCATAGGTGGATGGACCTTTAATAATGCGATACAGAACTGTGGAAACTGATAAAAGCAGCACCCAGATGAACACTTCAAAATAGACCATTACTTCACTTCCTGTTCTTGACGCCCATGATATTCATCCTTTTTAAAAGGGTTCATAAAATCTCCAAAGATGTAGCCCACTCTTGCAGCCATTTCACAGGGTGGCTCTGCAAGGAGCGACTCAGCAGGCTCTCTGGCTATGGAATGGACATAGAACGTTCCATCAGGGTCTATGTCAATGGTTATGGTGCCGGGAGTAAGTGTTATGGAATTCGCAAGGGTCGTCATTGCAAGGTCGCTTTTCAACGTGGATTGAAAGGATATGATGTGCGGGTCAATTGGCATGCCCGGATCCAGCACCCTTTTGATGATATCCCAGTTTGCAAGCGCAATCTCCCGGATTATCCACGGCAAATACCCCATAAAACGGACAAACGCCCTGACCGCAGAGTGCGCATCTTTTATCAGTGCAAAGCGGCTGTGAAAGACATAGGCGACAAAAAAAGCACTTGCTGCGCCAAGTGAAAGGTAGAACAACTCAAACACCCCTGAGTTCAGGAGCCAGAAAAGATACATCACCAGGAAAGTGAATATGAAGCTGAAAGTTCTAACGTTTTCGAGTTTGCCACGTGCACCTGTTGTCATTCAGTTTCCTCCTATCAAAACTGCGTTCTATATACTGTAAGTTCCTGATTTTCATATATACCTAATCTTTATGTCCAGCAGCATTCTGGGGCTCGTGCATGAACTGGTTTAATTTAAATCACCGCAAAGTTCGCGAAGAACGCAAAGCGTTGCCGCATTAATCTTTGCGACCTTTGCGTTCCTGGCGGTGTGTGTTCTAAGTTACTCTATCAGGTTTGTGGACTCTAAGCCTAATATGTCAGTAGATAAGCGATATAACCTAAATATATGGAAATATAAATAAATCCTCCTGTACGCGATACCTTTGTTTTGATCAGATGGTAGGCCAGGAGCAAGGTCACAAGCAGCAGGAATATGCTGTCCCATTGGATCATGCTGAAATCCACAGAAAGCGGGTTCAGCACTGCAGCGAACCCCAGGATCCAGAGAATATTGAATATGTTTGAACCCACGATATTGCCAACAGACATGCCGAAGAATCCCTTTTTTGCAGCTGTAATGCTCACTGCAAGTTCAGGAAGGGATGTGCCCATGGCTACTATAGTTGCACCTATGAGCCATTCTGACACCCCAAATCCCTTTGCTACTGCAACCGCTGAGTCCACCGTGAATTTTCCGCTTATGATGACCACAAGGAGGCAGGCGAAGACGATACCAGCTTCCCTGAGCTTTGAGACTGTTTCATCTTTTTTCATCTGATTGGATGACCTGTCATGTTTCAAAAGGTAGTAAGTGTAGCCAATAACCAATAAAACCATCATAAGACCTGCTGTGCGGCTGATACCTTTGAAAAAGAAAAGAAGTGCCACAAGCAGAAGGGCAGTGGCTACCATCATATAATTATCCCTTCCAATCATGTGCGACTCTTTTACAGAGAATGGTCTGATAAAAGCAGCAAGTCCCAGGATGAAGGCGATATTGAAGATATTTGACCCCAGAACGTTTGAGATCGAAAGTTCAGGATGGGATTCGATCGAAGAGATGGAGGATACTGCAAACTCAGGCAGCGAGGTGCCGTACGCGAGCAGAGTAAGACCTAACACCGCTTCCGTTATGCCGAAAGCCTTTGCCAGCTTTGCAGAGGCATCGATCAGTTTCTCAGCGAATATTATCAATCCAGCAAGGGATACAATAAGGATGCTGGATTGAATTAGTAGATTTTCCATATATTCACAGGCATTTTTTAGATTTATAAAAGAAATAACCAACAATACTGATCGTTACCACTGGCGATATCCAGTTTGGTATATGGGCACCGAAACTGTCAAGCACCATTATTATGCCCAGGAAGAATATCGAATACATCGCCCCGTTCTTCAGGTATATAAGTCTCTTAACTGTCTCAATATTCCTTATCGTAAGCTCCCTGACCACAAAGGCTCCGATCCCGTTGCCGATGATTATAAGAGGTACTGACATCGTAAATGCAAATGCGCCTATCACACCGTCTATTGAGAAGGTTGCATCGATCACCTCAAGATAGAGGATTTTACTCCAGTCACTCATGCTCGATCCACCAATGAGCTCTTTTTCACGGACCTCTGCATTCTGTTTGAATCCATGGACAATGAAAAAAGCAGTTGAACCGACCACAGCCCCGAACGCTATAAATGGGTTCTGTTTTAAAGCATACCAGACTATTACCATCAGGATAATAGAGACGATTGCAAAGAACCATACTCCATGTCTGTGGAAAAAACGCTCCCCCTTCAAACCATAGTTTTTCGTCTCTATAAACAACCAGTGGAAAAACAGGAAAATAAGGAAAACGCCCCCTCCTATCAGTAAAAATGGCGAGGATCTCTCGATTATCTCCTTACCATATATTAAAAACCATCTCCTTGCTTTAGCCGACATCGTTGATAACACTTCAGCGTTAATTACGGCGTTATCGATACTGATAATGACCTCGAAAATAATAAGTCCTACAATGATCAAGATGATTGAAAATATTTCCATGTGCACCAAATCTTTAAGAATCCCTTTGAAAGCAACTTTCTCAAGCTCTCCAATAACTTAAATACTTTATCATATATTGTAATAAAAAGTCGTAAGAATCATGATACAGGAATACAGGCAGGTTAAAGGAGGGACTGCGTCTGCAAGATAAAAACTATAAGGAGATATACCTGCTTGGCATTTTGACGTTCCTGCTGATGTTCAGCGTTACACTCATCTACCCTGTACTGGAAGGATTTGTCATGGAGAGGTTCAATGTCGAATCCGTGGCAGAGACCAGCCTCTTTGTCTCAGCAAACCTGGCAGCTTATGTGATATTTTCTCT
>JAPZAV010000170.1 GCA_027460465.1 Candidatus Methanoperedens sp.
GACCTCAAACCCGACCAGATCGATCCATCTGTCGAGCATGCGAAGATAAAGAGCGCCTTCGCATCTGCTGCCTATACGATCAAAGGCGGCGAGATCGTGGTAAAGGACGGTCAGATTACAGCCACCCCCATGGGAAGAACCTTCTGGGTCAATGCCTCTGTGCCGGATGAGCACACTGAAGTGATGATGAAGGACATTCGCCTGAAATTCAAGAACTATTATTCCATAAACCTTGCAAACTACATGGTGCAGGATGCATATATCACGCATCCGAATGTTGTCAGGGCAGGGTTGATTCCTGTGGAGGTGAGCTGAAATGCAGACAGTAAACATAAGCCCGAAAACCGAAATAGAGATCTCAGTCGAGGCAGAGAACATTTCACCTGATAAGTTCGCAGGCAAGACAGAAAAGGAGATACAATCCATCGAGGTCTGGATGGGGAATAAAAGGGTCTCTCTCGGAGATCTGTTCTCTGTCAGAGTGGAAGGCTCAGGTGCACCGGCAGACGTGAAGATAGTGATGGAAGGCGACTTCTCACGTGTGAAAAGGATCGGCGAGGGAATGACGGCAGGTCTGATCATAATCAAAGGCAATGCTGACATGCATCTTGGCGCAAAGATGAATGGAGGCAAGATCACTGTAGCGGGAAATGTGGACTCCTGGGCAGGAAGGGAAATGAAGGGCGGTGAGATCATAATCGAAGGGAATGCAGGCTACTATCTTGGCTCAGGATACCGTGGAGAAACATGCGGTATGCGCGGCGGGAAGATCACCGTGATGGGCAGTGCACTTGACTATGTTGGAGAACATATGTGCGGAGGTGAGATCACTGTGAAAGGTGATGCTGGGATCCTTCCAGGGCTGAGCAACAATGGAGGGAAGATCGTGATCGAAGGAAATACAAGCAGACCTGGAAGCGAGATGACAAAAGGCACTATAATAATCAACGGGATAGTTGAAGAGATGGTGCCCGTCTTCAAATCTGAAGGCACTGAAGCAGTGGATGGCGTCACATACAGGAAATATACAGGTGATGTTGTGCTGGGCGGGAAAGGTGTGATGTACGTGAAGTGATACTTCAGTCCTTTTTTTCCATCATGCAAATGATAGGCATTAAATAATAAGAGATTTCTACAATCATAGCAATCTGCATGAAATTCTCAAGTAATGAAAAAATACTTCTTACAATACTGGCAACAGCGTTTGCCATATCATTGGGGACAGTGCTCACTTCTGCTTTTTATGCCGGGAGCCACTCTTTATACCTCAACACGACAGCCACTACTCAGCCCACAGCGGCGGCAGAGTTCTGTGTTAAATGCCATCCTGATAAGGTTGATAATGTCAGTCTCGGGGTTCACAGGAACGCGGGCTGCATCTGCCATGGATACAATCCAAACCTTACCGAAGAATACAATATCAATCTTGCCCACAAACTGACCAAGAACATTTACTGCACCAACTGTCATTCCAGCTATGATATCAACACGGGCGACATTGTGATACACAGTGGCGTAAGTGGAATAAACCAGTCTGCCCATTATATCCTCAATTCAGGGGATAAAGCTGGTGCGTACCAGAGGGCAAGGCAGTTCTTTTCCAATGATACGGGGTGAAAAGCAAATGGATCCAAGGAAAATTACCCTTTACATAATTCTCATCGTGTCCATAGCAGCAGTGATATTTCAGACGCCGCAGTTTCAAGCTGTGGGTATGGGAAAGCATACATTCGTGAGCGGCAGTAACGTGGATTGCGTATCATGCCACAGATACGATGCATATCAGGATATGAGCACTTCACAGGCACTGATGCTCGATGCACACAGAAGGGCAGCGGGCAATAAGAATTATACCACGTACCTTGAGGTCGGAGGCATAAGCTATGACCCTTCCGGTATTATCTATACCAGCGTAGATGCGGATGGAGATGGAACCAGCGATATCTGGACATGGGACGGTTCTATGTGGGTTCATAACGGCATTGCGAAGCTTTATGACCTTGATCTAAACATGGACGGAAGTATCGAGGGCTCAGAAATATGCAAGCTGTGTCATAACCTTGAGCTCATGGGCGTGAGCAGTGCAGTGAGTGAAGCGCATACAGTAGGAACAAGATACTGCGATGATGACAGATGCCATGGCAACAGGGCAAACCAGTATAACAGCTATCTTCTGTTTGCTGGCAACAGGAACAATGTAACTTCCGCAGGCTGGACAATAAGCAATGATAATGTGCATGCAGGTTTCTACAATGAAGCTGCAGGTAAGGATGCAGGCAATCCTATTTTTTTCCACTCATACGGTCAGGTGCCAGGGAACGCTGCGCCAGGCAACAGCATCAATATTTCTGAAAGTCCTTACACATGCCTTGGCTGCCATTCGCATATCAGCGTGACTGGCTCTGTTGCCTCGAGTCCAAAATTCAACCATCGGGATCCAGACGCTCCGAAAGGACGCTACACTTAGCTATTTTGGATTTATTATCGCAGTTCGGGCACTCCATTCATGCGACCTTCCATGGCAGTCTTCGCATTTGATTCTGATAGGATTCAGACTGATATGGCAGTCATCGCATTTGAAGTCAGAATGACGCGGTAAATTCATGCCCGGGTGGCACTTGCTGCATTTAGGGATCCTCCCATGCGTATCGTGGCACTGAGTACATGTGTCCATGCTTGTATGAAGCGATCTGGTGTTGGTCAAATTGAAATATTCGTCCTGATGGCAGGGCTGGCACACTGAAAAAGGGTAACTTATATTGAATTTCACTTTATAATATGGATAGAGGCCCGGTATCTTTGGAACATGCGGATCAATGTGACATCCGAGACAGAGTCGGTTCTCAAGTTTCTGCTCTCCATGTCCTGCGTGGCAGTTGATGCACTGAGGTATCTTGAATTCAGTTCCATGGCAGTTGAAGCAGGTCTGGTTACTGTGAGCACCATATGGTACCTGAGGAAGCCCTGAAATATTCAGTTTCCCTTCAACTGGAGTATGTCCCCAGTGACACAAGGTGCAATCTGTTATATTTACGATCCCGTGTATTGATGAGGTGGGAGATGGATGACATATCGAGCAATCTGGTTTTATTGATAATTTTGGGATTAAAGAACCTGAAATGTTGAACCTGTAAGCAATAATCTCTGCGGCAATTCTTGTTTTGGTATCTGCTATACTTTTGTTGACATGACACTGGACGCAGTTGAGCTTATGGCTTTCTATAACAGAGCCGTTCTTCGGATCCAGGAAGGAATCATAATAGGGCTGCATCTCATGACAGGAACTGCAGTATCCCGGATCATCGAGCTGTCTGCTGAAAGCGAGCCCCGATATGAGACTTATCGCAAAAACCAGAATTGCCGCAAGGAGCGGAAGAAGAATTTCTTTTCTCATTTTTCTCTGCCATTAAAATATTGGAATTGCATCATACAGACCATAAACGCTATATCTCAGGCTATCTATGGTGAAATCATGAGATATAAAAAAGTGCTGCTACTTATATTTATTGCTTTGGTATTCTCAGGATGCATAGTAAATGAAATTATCCCGAAAGTGGATGTAGTTCATATAAATGTGAGCGTGGCAGTACAGGACAATAAGACGGTTATTACCGGTATTGAGGCAAAAGGGGAAACGCTTTCAAAGCTCAATTCGCCAGGGATCATATTTCCTGAAAAGTTCCCTGCCATATATGCTGAAGTGCTTCAGGTGTACGGTGTTTCAAAGCCGGCTGCTTTGAGAAGCATCAGCCGTCCGAACGGTCAGATATTCAAAGGACCCGGTAATTATTCTTTTACTGTGGAGCTTTATGAAAAAGCAATCAACAAGAGCCAGCCAATAATCGTGTACAGCGAGATAGCAGATAACAGTGGCGTCAAGATCACGAGTGCAAGGCTTGGTATTAACTGGACAGAATGATAAATAATTAAAAATTCATAAAAAAGCCCGAAATGTATATACGTGATAAGAGATAAAATATAATTTAATTACTCCGGATAGGAAAAGGAGGTGAAAAAATGAAAATGGGAAAGCTAGCAATCTTAATGATAGCAGTTGTTGCTATAGGATTTTTTGCATTACCTGCTTCCCTATCAGTGGGAACAGGTCAGCACAAGTTCAGGCAGGCAAACAGTTTAGATACTGATCTTGTTACTTTCTGTGGACAGTGCCATGGTGCTACCGATACCATATTCCCTAATGAGATCAACCAGAGTGACCACAATGTGCTGTACGGCACAAGGGATGTGACGAGAATCCACTCAAGTCTCTTCGGGCCTGGTCAGGCTGGGTGTGCCTCATGCCATGAAATAACAGGAGGTTATAGCAGGGCTGATCCTGCTAATCCTGCCAAGGTAGAACATGCTGCTAAAATTCCGAGTTGCTTGAAATGCCATGCTGCCGGTACCGACCTTATTACCGTAGATGTGCTTGTAGAATTGAATGCAACCACAGAGGCGCACAGGAACTTCAAAAATATCCCAGGTGATGCTCAGAACGACATCTACTGCATCGGCTGCCACACATATGTTGACAAGAGAGGTGCTATAGAGTATAGCTACGAGCCTGGTGTGATGTTCAGGGGCCTGAGTATTGGAAATGGAACAACGCTGAATCCATAAATCTTCAATGGTGATTAAAAATCACCATTCTTTTTTTTTTAAAACAATAAAGTCATATACAGGAAAGAGCAGAGAAATGATGTATGCTTGATTATATAATTTTCAATGCCATCTTTATAGTTTCCATCGTTCTTCTTTACAGCATCAGGAGCAGCCAGAACATAATAGCCAGGCTGATCTCTGGAGCCATTAAAAAGGACAGGAGGAAGAAAATAAGCAGATCCTATCTTGAGCAGTTCAGGGAACATAAGACAGGAAGCAGCAGCCTCCTGGTACAGATGCTCCCATGGTTTGCGGTTCTTGCCGTAGTATTCATCCTGAGTAACCAGTACGTCTATTTCGGGACCATCATGACAGGAAGCATGGAGCCCAAATTCAAGAGAGGTGATCTTGTGCTGATGCAGACATTTAACAAGGATGTGAAAGTCGGGGATATAATCATGTACACCTCGGTGAGATTCATAGAGCCTATAACTCACAGGGTTGTAAAAATAGCACCTGATGGTACGATGACGACAAAAGGAGATAATAACCTTGACGAAGATCCCTGGGTCATCAGAAAACAGAACGTCATGGGAAAAGCTGTTACCATGGGGGGTGAACCTGTTGTCTTGAAAGGCCTGGGAAAGATACTTGTGCCAGAATCGTCTGATTTCTCGATAATGATAGAAATTCCGAAAGGCATGGAAATCACAATTCTCTTCCAGAAATTCCGTGCCGTCCAGCCGCTCGTGATAATATTCGGAACAATATTTTACTTTTTCATACTCATTGAGACCCGCATGGAAAAAACCAGGAAATTAAAGAGATACGGCGGCGGTATCAAGAATGAAGGCGGAAACTGAACCTTATCAGGTTCCTTTATTGATATTTCTAAGCTCATTTTTTATATTTTTAACATTTTCAGGAACAAGGGTATTCATCTCGGATGAGGGAGTAATATTAGATCAATTCTATAATTTTATCAACGGCTCTCTGGCTGTGAATATCTCCAAGATAAGTGTTGGAGTCATGATATCAATCGGGGATAACATCTATGGAAAATTTAGCTATTCACTGCTGGTTCTATCATTGCCGGCTTATTATATCCTGAAAGCCATGGATCTCATTTATGGGGCTCATCTATTCATATTACAGTTATGGGCTTTAAGCGGTGGATTCATTGTTTACCTCATTGCAAAAATCAGGAAATTCAAGCATGCAGAACCGGGGGCGATAGCTTCATATCTCATATTGATATCAATCAATCTGTATCTCTTTCGACCGATATATTTTCCCAAATGGGGGGAACTCCTCTCGATCGAGTTTACCAATATACTGATCTCATCTTTTTTGATCATGGTGGTTTATCTGCTCTTTAAGGATTTTTTCGGGAACAAAATAGCCATCTTCGCTTCCTTATTGATTATTTTCGCAACACCGGTATCATTTTATGCCATCACGTTAAAGCATCATTCCCTTACCTTATTACTGACAGTACTCTCATTTTATTTTTTCCATAAATATCAGGAAAAAAAAGATACAAAGCTGATTTATTTTGCGTATATACTGGGAGGACTGTGCTTCTGGACGCGCATCCTGGATGGCGCAGTGCTTCTTGCCTCGCTTCTGATAACAGATATAATTATTCTCAGGAGGAAGATCAGGTACATAGCGATAATCTTGATAATAATTCTCATATCGATGCTGCCTTTTTTTATTTTCAATTACATGATTTCAGGTGATCCGGTTGCGATCATGGATAGCTATCCAATGAGCAATAAACCGCTGGTGGTTCTTAAAGGGGATAATTTCATAGCACTTGGTGAAAGCCTGGATGCACAGCAATTTGACCTTCTGGTCAGGCTCGGTTATGGCTGGAATGAAACAAAAAAAATAGAATGGTTTGATATTTTCGGGTATATGTTTTTTTTTAGACTTGTTAATACGTTTGGTATTTTTCTGGTCAGCCCGTTTTTGATAATATCGCTTGCATTTGGATTGGCTGCCGTAAGAAGGAAGATAACATTGAATCTGATGGATAAACTACTCATAATATATGTAATATTATTTATTGTATCAAGTAAAAATTATTTGCTTTCGATAATTATCGACACTCCGCTGGCTAATGAATACAGATATCTTCTCATTCTATACATTGTCCTGCTGTACTTCGGGCTGAGAATAAGCAGGATTAAGATTATGATTGAAAATAACTTGAGACAGATAGCCTTATTGTATGGTTTAATATTGCTGGCTGCTCTGATCTATTTTATTAGAGCATTCCCCCCGCCCTTCCTTGAAATATATTATACAGCAGCGATGATATCCTCGATCTCTTTAATAATTGTTCTATCACTGGTTCTTTCAATCCAGAATAAACGCCCTGCAGCTGCATCGCTTGATAAGTTTGTCATATTTTTTATCGCATTGTCCATCGCCATGGGATCCATATTCCTGCTTTTTTATTACTGGGTCAAAAGCATGACCTATGTATCGCCATCACAGAATTTCGCCGTGATACCATTTATGCAGACCATACTGGAATGGATGTACAGGATGACCTTCTGAAAATAATATTATACTGTTTGAACATATAGAGATCTGATGATCCGATCATTATACCAGAGAATCCAGAGTTCGCTTGATTCAAATCAGATTCCTGTTCTCGTTTTCTTCAGCTCATTGTTCATATTTATCAGCTTCGCTGGCACGCGATTGTTCTTATCTGACGATGGGGTGATACTGGATCAGTTCTACAATCTGATCAATGGTTCTCTGGCTCTAAAGATCGCCAAGATCAGCACTGCAAAAGGAGTATTCATCCTGGTTGGGAACAACCTCTATGGAATATTCAGCTATTCTCTGCTCTTTTTGGCTCTACCTGTATTTTATGTGCTTGGAGCAATAGATTCTATATACGGCGCACATCTTTTTTTGCTGATTTTATGGGCTTTCAGCGGTGGTTTCACTGTCTATCTTATTGCAAAGATCCGTAACCTGAAATATGCAGTTATTGCAGGGGCAGCAGCGTTTTTCATGTTGACTGCAGCCAATCTGTATTATTTCAAGCCCATTTATTTTTCAATGTGGGGGGAAGTGCTGTCCCTTGAGTTTACCAATATTTTTATTTCGTCTCTTCTTGTACTGGTCGTTTACCTTTTGTTCAAAAAATTTTTTGGCAAAAAGATCGGGATTTTTGCCTCTTTTTTCATAATATTTGCAACACCGATTTCTTTTTATGCCATCACATTGAAGCATCACACCCTGGCAATTTTTCTGACCCTGCTCGCTTTCTACCTGTTTCATGAATATACTGAAAAAAAAAGATAATAAGTTCATTTACTTTGCATACTTATCTGCAGGGCTCGTTATCTGGACGCGTATCCTGGATGGCGCAGTGCTCATGGCATCGCTTTTGATAGCTGATGTCCTTCTTTTCAAGCGAGGGATAAAACATATCGCCCTGGTCTTTGCTGTGATCATTATATCGCTGGCACCGTTCCTGAGCTTCAATTATTTGATTCTGGGCGATCCATTTTCGATCATAGAGACCACCCCCCTGGCTGATAGACCTGTAACACTGTCAGCGGCTGAGGATTTCATTTCCCTTGATGAAAGTCCTTTCCAAACACGGCAGATCGAACTTCTAAATGAACTGGGCTATAGATGGAATACGAAAATCAGGACAGATCTCGTGGGCATCTTAATGAATATCATGATACTGAAATCGGTCAATACATCAGGTATTTTCCTTGTGAGCCCTTTTTTGATAACAGCCATTGCCTTCCCTCTTTACAGGTTGAGAACCAAGATCAAATTAAATACGATGGAAAAATTTCTGGCACTGTACATCGTTCTATTAATAGCAGCTTATGTAAATCATCTGGCTTCAATAATCATAGATACCCCGGCAGTTCTTGAATACAGGTATCTCCTCATTCTGTACGTCGTGCTTCTATATTTCGCGCTCAGAGTGGATAATGTAAGGCAGGCTGTTGAATGCAATCTCAAAAAGATAGTCTTCCTGTACGGCATCATATTGATATCTGCTTTAATTTATTGTATTTATAGATTCCCCCTGCCTTTCCTGAGCGTTTATGATCAAGTTGCACTGATAACTTCAGCCTCATTGATAACAGTCCTGTCAATGAGGCTTTTTATAACTGAAAAGAAGCTTGGCACTTCACTGGATAAATCACTGGTCTATCTGATTGCATTATCCTTTGCCCTGTCTTCGTGTTTACTGATCTTTTACTACTGGGTTGTGAGCATGACATACATATCACCCTCACAGAATCATGCCATAATTCCGATCATGGAGAACATTCTTCGATGGATGTATGAGATCGTATTCACGTTTTAATGTTAGAGCATCGCCCTCAAGGTCCGGGCTCTCGCTTATCACCATACCTTTGACGTCAAAGTCACAAAGAGCCTGAGCCAGTTCCCTGTATTTGAAATCAGAATCAGCAAATACAAGATGCCTCTTTTCTCCTTTATCTGAATATTCTATGCCAGACACATGAATATGCACGCTGTCAAGTCCCTCTCGCCCAAGCCTGTTTTCCACACACTCCAGAATACAGGCAAACTCCTCCCTTGAATTGAGTTTCCCTGTCAGTGCGTGCAGATGCGAGAAATCAATGCACGGCAGGATTCCATTTATTTCTGTGAGATCAAGCACCTCTTCAAGATTTCCGAACTGCGAGTTCCGTCCCATGGTCTCAATTCGCAGCGTGATGTCCACACCTTCGTTTTTCAATGCCTCCGTGATCTCGATAAGCTGGTTCTTTATTCTCTCATACACAGCCTGACGCGGACTTCCCTGTAAGAAACCGGCATGTATCACCACGCTTTTTGCACCGCATATGTATCCCAATCTGGCAGATTTCAAAATCCTTTCTCTGCTTTTAATGAGCGTTTCACCTTCTGCATTGAGATTGATGTAGTAAGGGGCATGAACGCTCAACATGATACCAAGTTCCCGTGCAACGTTACCCACCAGCTTTGCTGTCCGATCCCCCATCTTTATGCCGCGCACGAACTCAAGCTCCATGCAGCCAAGACCGAGTTCATGGACCCGCCTGATGCCAGAGATGCTGTCATTCCCTTTTGAACTCAATGGAGTGCCTGCAGTACCAAAAAGCAGGACATCCATTCAGCCCTCTATGGTGGGAGGAGAATATCCGTACCATGTTCCTTTCTGCTCAAGATAGTACAAAGCCTCTTCAAGTATTCTCTTATGCCCTTCTTCAAAACCCACAAGCTTCAAAAACAGGTCTTTGCTCGATCTCAAATCTGTTTTTTTCGCACTGCTGGAGTATAATTCTATGGATCTCTCCTCTGTCCGAATTCCGAGCCTGAGCGCATCCTCTGTTTCTGCCATACTCATGGGTTCAAGAGACTCGGGAAAAATACCGCGCGCCTTTTCCCTTCCCTTTTCATTCAGCAGTCCTATATCGATCGATTTTCCTGAGAGTGCTTTATATTCTTTCTCAAGCCATTCCCTGTGCTCACCTTCATCTCTCGCAAGCCCCCTGAATAATGCTTTTGCACCATCATCATCCACTATTTCGCTGAATATCGAATAATATTCCATGCCATAGATCTCGATCGAAATAGCTTCTTTAAAGATGCCAAGAAGCAAATTGTTCTTTTCGTTCGTATAATTCACCCTGTACACATTGAATTCAATTGATAATAAAGATTGCAGATATTTGATGCAATATTTTTTAAAGATGGAAGCCTATCTAACCAAGAAAGGTACTATCATGGCGGACCATCCCAAAGTCAAGGACTACATGACAACCGAAGTCAACACAGTATCTCCAGAAGATACGGTCAAGGACGTCGTACGGCTGATACGAAGGACAGGGCACGATGGCTTCCCTGTGGTAAAGGACAATAAGGTCATAGGGTACATATCAGCAGCAGATATGCTGGAAAAAGGTTTTGAGGAGAAAGTCTCAAATATCATGAGCCGGGACGTGCTGGTAGCAGATACTGATATGGATATGAACGATGTGGCAAGGGTGATCTTCAGGTCAGGCAAGTCAAAACTGCCTGTTGTGGATTCAAACAAACAATTGCGGGGAATAATTACAAATACAGATGTTATTCGCTCCCATATTGAGAAAACAAGCCCTCAAAAAGTATGGACTCTCAAAAAAACGCTCGAGGCGATCCATAATATCCATGCTGATGTTATGAGGGAAGCTGTGAACATAGATGAACTCGTGCCTACACAGCCCAAAGTCTATGCGGATGAACTTGATGGAAGGATATATGAACTAAAAAAAGGGCTCGCTGAACCCATAGTCGTAATAAAAAAACCTCACAAACTCATTCTTGTGGACGGACATCACAGGGCCATTGCAGCAAAGAAACTCGGAATAAAAAGCATGGACGCCTATGTCATTCCTCTCGGTGATGATGTCCATCTCGGGATGGAAAAAACTGCAGCATCGGCAGGACTGCATTCACTTTCTGACATCAAGATACTCGATTATGCAAAACATCCTCTGATCGAGATAACAAAAAGATTAAAAAAGAATGATGAGAACGGTCTGGCGGATATACATCAATAGACAACAAGTTTGTCCAGGACATCAGATTTTGAAATAATCCCAATTATTTCTCCATTCATCTGCACAAGGAGCCTTCCCACTTTCTCTTTATTAAAGACCCTGACCACATCGTAAAGAGGCATGTCTCCATCGATCGTTATCAGCTTCTTTGTCATAATATCCTTGATCTTGAGGCTTGTCTTGCCCTCAGCAAGCGTCTTTCCTATATCTGTCAGGGTTACGATGCCGACGATCGTGGTCTTATCCCGTACAGGCGCTCCATGGATCTTGTTCTCTACCAGGATCCTTGACGCTTCCTGAATAGTTGAGGTCGCAGGGATCGTTATGGTCTGCTTTCTGAGGTAGGTCTTTACGGGTTTCTTTGGCAGGGATACCATTTCCTGGATAACGAACAATAAAGAATTCTCTGTATCGTCTCTTCCTATCACTTCTCCGCGCATCACCAGTTTGTTCACAGGCGTGGGGCCTATTACGATGCTATCACCGATATCGAATTTTTTTATATCGCCGATAACGTGTACTGTGGCGTTGCACAGATCCGGGTGCCTGACCGTGGTAAAGCTGATCTCAGCCGCGGTTGCGTTCGGGACCATTTCTTCGTTCCTTTTTATTGGCACTATTATTTCTCTTTCCATTTCATAAAAACAGAGCGCCCTGTAGGTTTCGCCAGTTGCCTTGTATCCACCTTTGGGTCCTGGGACTCCTTCTACCAGTCCAAGTGCTTTGAGCGACTGCATCTGGTTCCGAACTGTGCCAGGGTTTCTGTTTATAACCTCTGCAATATCCTCTCCCTTGATAGCCTGTTTTTTCTCCCTGTAAAGATTAATGAGCGCGGTTAGGATTTCTTTCTGAATAGGCGTAAGTTCCATATACTAAATCTCCTGAATTCATATTATATAGAGAGGTTGTATATAACTATTGATGATTATAGTGGCTTTGGGACAATATTATTAGATTGGCCTAAATTTGCTTAAAACAACCTCATCCTCATCCAACAAAATTACATCCCGAATATAATACTCCGAATTATACTCTTTTAAGAAATCAATCACTTTTTCAGCAAAATCCTTT
>JAPZAV010000171.1 GCA_027460465.1 Candidatus Methanoperedens sp.
GAGAACAGGCTATCTCATATATTGACCATCTTAAACAGTATGGATCTGCATATGAACCTATTAAAGGAGAGGTAAGATGTGCATTTTGATTATGTGAGCATGGTAGACGTTAAATTGCCCCGATAGGGGCTTTCTTGATTGGCATACCTGCTGATCAGAACAGATAGGTCTATCACTGCCCAGATAATCAGAGCGATATACATACCCTTCTCATGAGCTGCTGCATCCATTCTTGCTGACCTGCGGTGCCAGACCGCAAGCATTGCCATCCAGACCACCAAAGCCAGAAGTAATGGAAGCAACGGTATGAAAGCATCATTCCACAGCCAGGCGGCTCCAGCTAGAAATATGGCGGCTATAATGCCAAGCACGATGGCAAGGGTCAGGGCTTTGCCTGTGCCCATGGCTGCAGCCAGAATCAGGTCACCGCGGTCGCGGTCTGTGTCGAGCTGGTAGATCTGGGTCAGAGGATAGAACGATCCGAACAGGAAACCAAACCCGGCTATCAGCAGCCAGCCTGCCAGGTCGGGGCTGACAGATATGGCGCCCAGAGCTACCTGTCCTGCCATTATCCCTGAGAGTGTCGTGGCGCCGCCGTAGCCGACTATATTGATGGCAAGGTCTCTTCCAGGGATGCTCTTCCAGCGGAATGCATCATGAGAATAGAGGACAGACATTATGACGCATCCTGCTGTAACCAGACCGAAGGCTGGCGTTACAAGAAACGCAATAGCTGCGCCTGTTACCATCAGGATCAGGGAGAAAGTCGCCACCAGTGTGCCTCCATTCAGGAAGACGACCCATGCTACCCATGCCATGACCAGATCGCTCCATGAGAATGTCTCAAATGATCCCCTGGAAATGGTACTGACGACCAAGGGAGCAGTAAGGATCCCGACCATCAATTGAAAGGTCAGAATGGGCCACTGGCGCAGGCGAAGGAAAAGGATATAGTCGAATTAAATAAAGTAGTGTATTATTTGTTTCCAGATATCATAACCAAGCCACGCCAATAAATAAAACCTGGGTGTGCGTGAGAGGAATACTGCGAGCCAATATTTTTTTATATCGTAGCAAACATATCCTGAAGCCAGTCTGAAGGGCTCAAAAGGAAACGGTGTGAACCCGCCAAGAAGTATCCAGAGAAATGCATTTCGTTTAAATTTTTCCAGGTAAGGTTCGATCTTTTGGAATAATTTTCCATGTTTGGGTAAGTTCATTCCCAGGTAATAATCTACCGTTGCTCCGATAACATTGCCTATCCCGCCTATGACAGCGATCAGAGCCACGTCTGCTATTTGTGATGCTCCCGCAGCAATAACAGCAGCGTCGCTGGGTAGAGGAATGAGCGTGCTGGATACTATCATAAATATGAAATAATTCAGCACGATATTGAGTTTGGCAAAATAAAGAAATATGAGAAGCAAAGAAAGTTCAACCAGAATTACTTTTTTCTGGCTAAAATAATCAAAAATATCCTCAGCACTTAATTTTTTAATATATATTCCCGCCCATCATGTTCTTAAACTGCCTCTAGATATCTTTCCATCAGCGCATGCACATCAACTGTTCTGCGAAGTGTTATCTCAAATTTTTTATTAATAATAACAGGTACAGATATATGTTCTCTTGATAGTGAGCCGTGAGAAGCTCTATGCTCTGGAACCTCGAAAGTCCGTAAATCATATCCGTTTTCAGCGGTAACTATGATATCACCACTTCTATTGCTTCTAAAAATCTGAGCTATTTGAACAATTGAATCAGGGTAATTACTTAAAGATGTTATTCCATGCCATTGATTTGAACTGCACCATTCTCCTGAACAGGATTTCAGTCCCAATGGATCTCCTTTAATTGCCTCATACATATATTTATCTTCACTTTGCTTTATTATTGCTTCTTGAGCGCCTTTATAAATATGAATATCCCTGTCTTTAGTGAGAATCAGATCAATTCCTTTTATACCGGATAATCTTCTGGTAATGTTTTCTTTATTTTTATCTGTCTTATTTTTTTCAAAATAAATATGTGCCATGGAGTTGCCGCTTTCCGCTAAAAACAAATCATGTCCATTTCTGATGTTGATAGGATAGCTTCTTATTCTGAAACCAGTGAGTTTCAGTATTTTTAACAGGTTTATATGGGCATGCGTATCTGTAAGTCCATGATCACTGGTTATTATGATCAAACTATCTTCATAGAGTTTATTTAATAATTGTTGAATCTTTCCAAGTTCTTTATCAAATAATTCATACGCTCTCAGCACCTTGGAATGCATACAACCATTTCTGTGGCTCAGCTCATCGATTGAAGCAAAGAGAGTAACTATTAACTGAAATTTCTTTTTTCGCAGAAGATAAGCTGTGTATCCAAGCCCCAGGCGGTCAAAATTCATCCAGGTGTTGAATATATGAGAACAAAAATGACCATATGGAAAAATCTTATGAGCAGCACCTTTGTTTATGGGTTCAAAAACGCTTGCTGAAATGAATTCCTCATAAATAGTTCTTGAAGAATTTTCCAGATCTTTATTGAATCCATTGCCTTTCAGGTAACTGTAAACCGAGGTATAAGACTGCGTTCTGGTCTTTTCTGATCTTTCCATCCACCGTATACCCGGGATATTACAGTCGCCTGGGTATTTGCCAAGGAAAAATGGGATATGCGCCGGGCCAGTGGTGCTGGGAAATGTGGAGGTTATGCTGGAGTATGTACCATTTCGCAGGATCTTTGCCAGATTAGGTAATCGTCCATCAGCTAACAATTTATCAATAATGTCGCTTCTTGCGCCATCCATCAGTAAGAAGATTATTACTTTCTCGACCATTTTCCCTCTATCTCGTGCATCTACACTCCACTGGCATATTTAGGCATTTGCTCAGAAATATCCTTTTATCAGCGGGAGTATCACTTCCCACAGGAACAGTATCACGATTGCAAACTCAAGGATCAATGTCAACTGCCCGGTTGAAAGTTCCCTTGCAGTCGCATAAAGGTCCTGAAGGGCATCGATCTTGTGCTGCACCACTTTTTCAAAGTCCGTCACTTTAAGTGTGTTCAGCATCCTCTGATAGACTGACTGGTAATACCAGTCCTGCGTTATCTTATGAGGATTCATCAGGTCCTCGATATCATCAAGGATCACAAGCCCGATCTCACTTGCCTTGAGCAGGGATTTCTCAAGTTTCCTCGGCGCAAGTGTGAGGAAATATAGTTTTGAGGTATGCATCTTTTTTATGGCATCAAAGGCATTCGGGATCTCTTTATCTATTTTTCTGTCGTATATTCGGAATAGTAGTAAGAGCGAGATGGAAAGCTCAAGCAATTCCCGAAGATCCTTGAAATAGTCGTCGCAGCCCAGGATAAACGCCCCTTCCGGCGAGGCAAGGAAAAGGTCTTCGTCATAATATGACAGGTCGTTCGAGAGTTTTTCCGATATCTCTTTGCTGTGCAGGGGGCGGATCGAGGTTTCACCTGAAAGAAAACGGGTGAGAATAACGCCGTACTGCTCCTTGAGACCTTTATTATCAAGCCTGGGAGTGAACTCTTTGATCTTTATAAGCGTGTATCTCTTCGTGATCGGATAATATGTGACTTTCTTCCCTGGATTGAGCTTTTCACGGATCTCATTGATCTTCTTGTTTGCAAATGCCTGGAAGTCAAGCCCTTCCACGATGATCGTGTTCGAATGAAGCGCCACCAGTATATCGTTGAATAATATCCTGTCCCTGATCTCGATTTCTGTACGGAGAATTGATACACCTGCGCTAAAAACATCCGTGAATATATTTACGCTGCAGGTGATCTTATCGCTGCCTGCCACGATCACACCCACGCCTTCGGTCTGTTCGATCTCGATGGGCTTGCTCCACCTCTCAGCGATAACATCAGAACCAATAAGCCTGCTCAACTGGCTTTTATCCGGATCCACCTCATAGCCGAAAGCCACAAGTATGGTGAGCTTGCTATTGAAAATAGTTAATTCTTCTCCGGTGGGGTCCATGTATTAATAATCGGTTGAAAAGTATATAAAGATTTTATGGCGGTATTATTAATGATCCTCCCGTCATCTCCACGGGTTTTTCGATGCCAAGTATCTCGAGAAGGGTGGGTGCTATATCTGCAAGGATACCATTCCTGAGCCTTATACCCTTTTCGCAAAAAAGGAAGGGCACTGGATTGGTGGTATGTGCAGTATGGATCCCGCCTGTTTCGTCCATCATCTGTTCTGCGTTCCCGTGATCTCCAGTGATGATCAGCAAACCTCCAGCTTTTGTGATCTCTTGCATCACTATTCCTGTGCATTTATCCAGCGCCTCCACTGCATTCACAGCAGCTTCGAACACACCTGTATGACCTACCATGTCACAGTTAGCATAATTGAGGATGATAATGTCATATATGCCGGAGGCGATCGCTTTCACCACCTCATCTGTCACCAGAAATGCGCTCATTTCTGGCTGAAGATCGTATGTAGCCACTTTCGGGGAAGGCACAAGGAGCCTTTTTTCACCTTCAAAAGGCACCTCAATGCCTCCATTGAAAAAGAAGGTGACATGGGCATATTTTTCTGTCTCGGCGATCCTGAACTGCCTCAGATGATGCGATGAAAGCACCTCTGCAAGTATGTTCCTGAGCGATTCTGGCGGGAAAGCCACAGGAACATTAAAGGTCTCATCGTACTGCGTCAGGCAAACAAAATGCGTGTGAGGGCAGGATTTTCGCACGAAGCCGTTGAAACTCCGGTCAATGAATGCCCCTGTAATCTCGCGGGCGCGGTCCGAGCGGAAGTTAAAGAAGATCACAGAATCATTATCTGATATTCGGGCAACTGGCTCTCCTTTCTTAGATATGACAGAAGGGGTGACAAATTCATCTGTTTCTCCACGCTGATATGCATCCTGCACAGAATCATATGCACTTCCAGCAATTAGCCCGATTCCAGAGGTCATTGCATCATATGCTTTTTCCACCCTGTCCCATCTTCTGTCCCTGTCCATGGCATAATATCTGCCCGAGATCGTTGCGAATTCGCCTCCAAGCCCTTGCATTCTGTTTTCCGCATCCTTTATGAACTCAAAAGCGCTTTTTGGAGGCACATCCCTTCCGTCAAGGAAGGCATGTACATAGACCTTTTCGATACCCTGACTTTTCGCTATCTCAAGAAGCGCATACAGATGAGTGATGTGGCTGTGCACCCCTCCGTCAGAAAGCAGTCCAATAAGATGCAGTGATGAGCCGTATTTTTTAACGTTTGCAATCGCATCAAGAATCGTTCTATTCCCGGAGAAATCCCTTTCGCGGATGGATTTTGTTATCCTGGTCAGGTCCTGGTAAACTATCCTCCCTGCTCCAATATTGAGATGCCCGACCTCGGAATTTCCCATCTGCCCTTCCGGGAGACCGACTGCTTTCCCGGATGCTCTGAGGATGGAACCGGGATAGATTGAAAACAGTTGATCCATGTTAGGGGTTTGCGCAGAGGCTATGGCATTCCCTGTTCTTTTCTCGCTGATCCCGTAACCATCGAGTATCATCAACAACAGAGGTCTTTTTTTAATCATTCGCGTCGAATACTTTTCACGTGTGTATGTAGTTATCGGTTAATTTCTTTCTACAGTTCAGAAAGTATTATCATGTTACAAATCCATTATATTTGAATGTATATGATGATAAGTATTATATGTTAATACTTTGAATTTATAATTTGGTTCTATGAGAACTATGATAGAGAGCAAATATAATAAGCTATGGAAGCTCAGTTTGAAGGCAGAACTGTTCTATATTATGCATAAGGCCAGACTTTACAAAGCAGTGAAAACGATTAAAAAATCACCAGAAGAGCAACCCAGGGGCTTTCAAGCTTAAATATGTTAATATATATTGATCAATAAATAATGGCCTGATGTTTGAGCTAATCTCTCCTTCTCTGGGCAGCATGGATGTGAATATAGATTTTTTCCAGAAATTAGCCCTTGCCACCCTCATTGGTATCCTGATCGGAATAGAAAGAGAGCACAGGAGGATCGAAGGTGTAGAACTGATCGCTGGAGTCAGGTCCTTTACCATTGCATGCATAGCAGGAATGGTCTCAGCATATCTGGCATTGAACGTCAACCAGGGGATCTTATTGATCTCGCTTGCTTTTTTTGCAATAATCTCGGCGATATTCGTATATGTTAAAAACGTCACATTGAGGCAGCCCGGCATCACAGGCCCGATAGCG
Source organism: Candidatus Methanoperedens sp. (assembly GCA_027460465.1). Taxonomy (GTDB): domain Archaea; phylum Halobacteriota; class Methanosarcinia; order Methanosarcinales; family Methanoperedenaceae; genus Methanoperedens. The sequence continues at coordinate 6,227 of JAPZAV010000171.1, forward strand.
CTTTATTGCACCTTCCTGCTTGGCGTCCTCATAAACTATGACCTTTTTCTGATCGCTATCGGAGGAGCCGTTGTCCTGACCCTGTTGCTTGCAGAAAAAAGACCTCTTCATTCATTCGCAACCGCACTGACAGATGAGGAGATCATCAGCGCTGTCCGCTTTATGGCAGTTATTTTCATACTATACCCGATAACTCCAGACGAACTGTTCTTTGAGGTCATAAATCCAAGGTGGGTTCTTCTCATCGTTATACTTGTGGCGACGATCAGCTTCATCAGCTTTGTGATACTGAAGAAACTTGGAGCAAGATACGGGTTGCCTCTATCTGGGATGCTTGGAGGTCTTGTAAACAGCGAAGCCACCACAGGTGCAATTGCGGGTCTTGCCAGGAAAAAAAGTGAGTTGATCGAGTCGAGCTATGTGGGGATCGTCCTGTCCAACGCCACAATGCTGCTTCGCAACCTCGCAATAGCGATAATCGTTGATCCAAGCGGCAGGGTGCTGCTATTGATGCTGCCTCCGCAGCTGATTATCGCATCATTTGGCATGGTCGCTGCTATTAGATCAAGAAATCTCTCACCTGAGATAGAGCCCATAAAACTGGAGTCCCCTTTTGCGCTCTTTTCTGCCATAAAATTCGCCTTTGGTTTTGCCGCATTATCCATATTCTCGAAATTCGCAAATAACTGGGCAGGAATTGCTGGTGTTTATGCAACAGCGCTTGGAGGATTCATAAGCAGTGCAGTTGTGACCGCATCTGCAACTGCCCTTGCTGTGAGCGGTCATGTTTCATTCAGCACATCAGCACTGACCGCAGTCCTTGCAGGCATCATCAGCACAGGAAACAAGATACTGATAGTAAGGTGGACAGGTCCGAAAGAGCTGGCAGAAGCGATAAAGAGGACCTTCACGCGTTTTATAATACTTGACATACTGGTTCTCGTCATATGGGGAATTATCATAACCTATTATCGTCTATGAACTGGTACCAGAAGAGCGATAGGGACATCGTATCTTTTCGGTTTTTCAAACCCCAGGATATTCAGAGCAATACCGTAGTTATTCTGCATTATCCTGTTCTTCTGGATGAAAGGCTTCATCCTGCCCAGTAACGCCGTGATATCTATCTCACCAAACGTAATTCCAAGTTCTTTCAATCTTTTTTCATTTCTGAAGGCATTAAAAAGCGCAGAGTATTGCATTGGTGCGCAGAATATCACGATCGAAGAATGAGCTGACTGAGAAACAAGGACTTTTAAGCCTTCAAAGATATTTGAGGATTTTATCTCATCCTCTCTCATCGTATAGTCCAGAAACCTCTCATACGCTGAGACAAATTCAAGAGCTTTGTCTTTTAAATTTTTCACAATATGCTCCCTGACCTTAAATTTGAGCAGCCTTGTCAGCCTGTTCAAAAGCTCGGTGTAGAATTTCTCTGTCTCCTCGTAGGAAATCGCCGCATTCCTGGTCTGCATCGAAGTGTACCAGAGATGCTCTGGAAGCTTACGGAAGTTCGCTATCTCATTGATCACCCTGGCAGCCTGCAATATGAAATCACCATCTCTTTCAAAGACCGTCTCGTACACAGGAATGAGTTCTTCTCTGGTTTTGATGTCCAATCCATAAAAAACAACGCTCAGAGGCATGTGCTCTTTATTTTCTATGAGTTTTATTTCCTTATCAATGATCCCTTTGATGTATATGCAATAAATCGTCTGCAATGCCCCGGACATGCTGGCTGATATCTGATAATACTCTGACCAGAACTCAAGTGGAGATAAAAGTCTTTTATTATGCCTGTTCTCGAGCTCAACAAAATCCACTGATATATCAAGAAAAACAGCCTGTGGATTGATGATATCGAGCAAGCGCAGAACCTCGGTGTGAACATCTTCCACGCTTTTCAGGGCGTGCTTTGTGCTCTCGGGGAAAAAACGGGCGAGCCTGAAAGGGAACTCAAGATGATCCTGGAGAGATTCATCATCAAGCCTGCTCAGCCAGTCCCTCACTGCTGCATCATGGACATCGAATAAGCTTATGATTGGTATCAGAAATAACGTTGCCATCGAAAAAGTTTCCAGATATGTTCATTGATTCTCATGCTTCATTTTCAATTGCTTTCAACAGTTCTTTCTTGATCTCTTTTCTGATATCAATTCCTTCCGAACTGTCAAGGTACACAAGACCATCCTTTAACTTATTTTTATCGGGAGGAGTCTTTTGGAGTTCTGATATGGCATTGATCAAAGCACTTATATCCTGCTTCTGACCTGTACCTGTTATCATCACGAACGAATCTCCCTGTTTTTCTAATCGCACCATGCTCTCACATCCAGTATACATTTCCCTTTGCCGCCTGAGTTTAAGAATGTTGCTGAGACTGCAAGAAAACAATAGGTTTTTATACTCATATTAATAGTAATGCTCATCATACAGGCATTTCAGGTATGGACGCCCCATCTATAATCGCAGAGATGAAAACCGGAACAAAAAAGTTGAATAACCCAGCGGCAGAGGCAGAGAATGATGGAAAGCATTTTGATGATAGAGACGCCAGACTGCACTCGGTCAATGCATCGCTCCGCCTTGAAATCAGGAATCTCAGAAAACTGGAAGAAGAGCTGAAAAGTTCAGAAGAGAGGTTCAGGATCCTGTTCGAATACGCACCTGATGCGTATTATTTGAGCGACATGAAAGGGATATTTTACGACGGCAACCGTGCAGCTGAGGAAATGATAGGTTGTAAGAGGGAGGAATTGATCGGAAAGAGCTTTTTAAAACTGAATCTGATCGCCCCGGCATACTACCACAAAGCTGCTCCGCTCCTTGCTAAAAATGCCCTGGGTCTGCCCACAGGACCTGACGAATTTGTTCTAAATAGAAAAGATGGCACTTCGATCGTGATAGAGGTCAGGACATTCCCTGTAAAGATCAGCGGTAAGCATCTGGTTCTCGGGATCGCACGCGACATCACAGAGCGCAAAAGGGCAGAAGAGGCGCTTAAAAAAGCTAATGATGAACTGGAAGAGCGGGTTGAGATGAGAACCATCGAGCTGCGCATGACCAATGAGTCGCTCAACCATGAGATCGCAGAGCGAAAGGCAGCAGAAGAGAAGTTGCGATTGTTCCGCAACCTGATAGATCAATCCAGCGATGCTGTTTTTGTCAATGATCCTGAATCCGGGCGTATCCTGGACGCCAACAGCAGAGCATGCCGTAATCTGGGATACTCATATGAGGAGCTGCTCAATATGAAGGCTCTGGATATTGAAGCAGATATACCTGACAATTTTTCATGGGAAGGATACCTCAGGGAGGTTAAAGAGAAGGGTCATATGATAGTAGAACGCAGGTATAAAAGAAAGGATGGTGCCGCGTTTGCTGTGGAGGTGAATGTGAACTACATAACTCTTGAGAAGAACAGCTACATGCTGGCAGTGGTGCGTGACCTGGCAGAGCGGAAGGTCGCTGAGAATCTGCGCATTGAGAACGAGCGCCTTGCTTATGTAAACCAGGCAAAAAGCGAGTTCCTTGCCAATATGAGCCATGAGCTGAGGACACCTCTGAACTCGATCATCGGCTTTTCTGATCTTCTGATAAAAAAGATTCCAGGGGAACTGAACGCGAAACAGGAGCATTTCATAGATAACATCCTTAAGAGCAGCAGGCATCTACTTTTCCTTATCAACGATATCCTTGACCTGAGCAAGGTCGAAGCGGGAAAAATCGAACTGATCATCGAGAGAATCCCGGTTACTGAAACGATAGAAGAGACCCTCAGTCTGATCAAAGAAAGAGCAATCAGGCATAATGTATCAATTAAGAAAGAATATGATCCAGCGCTGGATTACATTGAAGCTGACAGGCAGAGGGTCAAACAGATACTGTTGAACCTGCTCAGCAATGCAGTGAAGTTCAGCGAAAAAGAGGGGGGTATTGTGACAATAAGAACGAAAAGAGAAGGAGAAATGATGCAGATTTCGGTGTCTGATACAGGCATAGGTATCAGAGAAGAAAATCTGGGCAAGCTGTTCAGGGAGTTTGAGCAGCTTGACTCAGGGGTGGGAAGAAAATACGGAGGTACGGGGCTTGGTCTTGCGATCACAAAGAAACTGGTGGAACTGCACGGAGGTAAGATCCGGGCAGAGAGCAGGTATGGTGAGGGTACCACCTTTACTTTCTCGCTCCCGCTGAAATCTGATTATTGCAATCCTGGAAGTTCTTAGATTTCATTGATATTTGATGTTTGTGCATAGAAAATTATAGATACCAAACAAGAATATATATCTATAGTCAGAGTCTTATGCAATCATAAGTGATTATAGAAAGTAACAAACCGCGGATGAACACAGATGAACGCGGATTTGGTGCTACGCATCTGTGTTTATCCGCGTTCATCTGCGGTTAATATTACGGAAATTTAAAAATCATGCTATAATATACCACTTGACATTATGAAATATAGAGTTTTAATAGAGCAGGATGAAGACGGAATCTTCATAGCTTATGTTCCTGAATTGCCTGGCTGCATCTCTCAAGGAAAAACAAGAGATGAAGCAATAAATAATATAAAGGATGCTGTTCTCGGCTATTTGATTAGTCTAAAAAAACATGACGAGCCTATACCACCTTCCATAATGGAACTTTTGTAGTGCAGATTCATATCCCGAACTCGCCCAGCCTTTCCCTTGCAAGCTCCATCTTTTCCTGGTGCCCTTTCAGGAACTCCTTCATCCTCTCTGCTGCGTGCTTCTTGCATACACCGCAAACGCGCGTACCTCCCACGCAGTCCTTATAGACCTCCATAAGCTCGCTGTCGTCCTCTATCAGGTGGAAGAGCAGCAGCTCGTACACGCTGCATTTCTCTGGTTCTCCGCCCTTTTCTTTTTGCTCCTCTATGGTCACCCTCCCTCCTGTTATTGCGCGCATTACCTTCTTTGCTCCTTCTTCAGGTTTGTCCGAGAGTGCGATGAAGCTCTCCTGGACGCTGCTTGACATCTTCCCGCCCTGCAACCCTGTCATGAACTTGTGGTACGTCGAGGCAGGGGGCATGAAAGCATAACCTCCATATCTCAATTCCACATCCCGTACCACGGCTTCGACCTCCTCAGAACTCAGCGCAAAAACATCCACATGTTCTTCATAGAGTTTTCCCCCGGTACGCTTTGCGATCTCTTTGAGTGCTTCCTTTGGCGCAGCCTTGCCGCGCACGCTTATGTAGGACTTATCATTTCCAGGCCGCTTTTCAATTATGAACATGTTCACCTTGTACGCAAGACCGCGCGTCAGTCTGATATGAGGGTCCTGGTCTGCACCCACAGGAATAACCACGGGTTTCGGTCCTCTGAACTCCTTTAACTGCGGCTGCAGTATGTCAGCGCTCTGCGTCAGTGCGCTTACCATGTGTGCGATATTGGTCTCGCCTGAAAAACCATATATGGCAGAGAGTTCTGAAAAATTGGCTTTCACACCCAGCTCGAAGGCAAGGTCTCTCACATGATCTGATTTTGACTGGAAATATACATGCGCTCCTGGCTCAAGACCGAGTGCGATCGCGCTCAGGATATATTCATTTATCCCGAGTTCCCTGCACTTCTCCCAGCTTATATTCCTGACAGCATGCGCTTCCATATCTGCGATCGCCAGAAATGCATCCCCGCCCTGCTGCTGGTGCCATATGATCATTTCCATGACCATTTTATGCCCCAGGTGCGCTTTTCCAGAAGGCATGAACCCGCTCATCGCCGCAAAAGGCTTTCCTGTGATCATGGCATCGAGCACTGAATCGTAGCTCCTGTGCCCGAAAATAATGTGCCTGCGCATGTACCTGTGAGGATTCTTTATGTTCCCGAGAAGCTCATCGAACCTTGATATGCCGAACTCATCAAAGAGTTTTGTGTAGTTGTCTATTTTGACTGCACCCCAGGGATCGAGTGTGTTCATAAAGTCTCTAAAAATGCTTTTAGATATGTAAAGGTTATGTTGAGATCATACAATAAGTACCTTGCAACATTGAAACAAAATAGAAAAACATAAAGCCAGAAGCTGCTATTACGTTTAACAAAAAACGATCTGATATTAAAACGGAGATTGAAACATGGGTTTTAAAGAATGGATTATTCCCCAGGATAAGCACTTTTTTAACATGCTTGAGAACGAGTCGCAGAACGTGCTGGACGGCTCGGTCGCATTCATTGACATGCTCAACAATTATGAGAACATAAAACAAAAACAGCAGAAGATAAAGGATATTGAACACCAGGGTGATGACTTTGTTCATGAGATCTTTGAAGAGCTCAACAAGACCTTCATAACCCCGATAGATCACGAGGATATCTCAGCGCTTGCGTCCGCGTTCGATGATGTGCTGGATTATATAGATGGTGCTGCGACACGTTTTGTATTATATGAAATCGAAAAGCCTGAAATCAACATGATAAAGCTTGCAGAGGTGCTCGTGAAGCAGACAAGTGAATTAAATATTGCACTTTCTGGATTGCGCAACATCAAGAATCCAAAAGAGATAGAAAAAAAATGTATCGAGGTCAACAGGCTTGAGAATGTTGCAGATGATATCTATAAGACCTCTGTAGCTGAGCTATTTAAGCGAAAAGATGCGATAGAGATAATGAAACTGAAAGAAGTGTATGAGCGCATCGAATTTGCAACGGATAAGTGTGAAGATGCAGCGAACATCATAAGCGACATCGTTGTAAAAAACAGCTGAGGAGAATTGTGTTAGATTATTTTGTCATTATCACAATTATACTCGCCCTTCTTTTTGATTTCATCAACGGATTCCATGATTCAGCAAACGCAATCGCAACCGTTGTTGCAACAAAAGTGCTGTCTCCTTTAAAAGCAGTCACGATGGCTGCGATTTTCAATCTTATAGGGCCGCTCGTTTTTGGGACAGCGATCGCGACTATGATCGGGAAAGGCATTATTGACATCGAGATCGTCAACGTGAATCTGATCTTTGCGACACTTACAGGTGCGGTGCTCTGGGACCTGATCACATGGTATCTGGGACTTCCCACATCCAGCAGTCATGCGCTCGTGGGAGGGCTAATAGGGGCAGGGATAGCTGCTGCTGGTACTGGTTCTGTCCATGCTTCAGGGGTTGAGAAGATCGTGCTGTTCATGGTGGTCTCACCGATCATCGGTCTGGTCATAGGATTTTTATTCGCCCTTTTAATAATGAGGACTTTCAGGAAATACCATCCCTCCAGAATCAATAAATATTTCCGCAGACTGCAGCTATTTTCCTCAGCGTTCTATTCTCTTACTCATGGTACCAATGATGCACAGAAGACAATGGGGATCATTGCCCTGCTTCTTGTCGCAGAGGGCATATCGGTTCCAGTGAGTGAAGCATCGCTCCCTATCCCTTTATGGGTTATCGTTTCTTGTGCTGCAGCCATCGGTCTTGGCACGTTCTTTGGCGGCTGGAGGATCGTGAAAACAATGGCGCAGAGAGTAACACGTCTTCGTCCATACCAGGGTTTCTCCGCTGAAACCTCAAGCGGCATTGTACTTGCCCTGATGGCTCACTGGGGAATACCCGTCAGCACAACGCATGTGATATCTTCCTCCATAATGGGCGTCGGAGCCACTGTCAAGCTCTCTGCGGTGAGGTGGGGCATAGCCCGCAAGATTGTGGGTGCGTGGATACTCACCATACCAATGGCAGCCCTCATTTCTGCATTTGCTTTTTGGATAATAGAAGCTGTACTTTGATTTCTGGAAAGTATTATTAGTTCAAAAAGATAACAGGAACATAATGCTGAAGGAAAAAACAAAACTTGTCATCTGGCCTGTTTATCTGGATGCAACAAAATCAAGGGCTGAAGGAAGGATACTCTCATTGAAGGAGGCTGTGAAGTCACCTGTGCTGAAAGAAATAGAAAGAGCAGCCCAGGAATTGAGCCTTGCACCTGTGGTCGAAGCTGATAAGGCATATCCGAAATCCTGGTGGGCAGTCAGCGGCAGGGTGCTCGTGGACAGAAAAGCTCCAAAATCGGTGATAGCAAAACAGATAGCCCAGAAAATCAATAGAATTCGTGAGAAAAAATGATAGATCTTCATACGCATTCCACGTTCAGTGATGGCGAGCTTATACCGAGTGAACTCGTGCGCCGCGCTGTTGTGCACGGGTATAAAGCAGTGGCCATAACAGATCATGTTGATTTCACCAATATCGAGCACATATTGTCGTGCATGAGGAATGCTAAATCATTAGAGGATGATTATGATATCAGGATTCTCACAGGTGTGGAATTGACCCATATCCCGCCCGGGAAAATGCAATCCCTTATTGAGAAAGCAAGGCACCTGGGCGCTGAGATCATAGTGGTGCACGGCGAGACCACAGTTGAACCGGTTCCAGAGGGCACAAACCACACGGCTGTGTCGCTTGACGTCGATATCCTGGCGCATCCAGGTCTTATTTCTGTGGAAGATGCCGAGCTTGCAAGAGAGAATGGAGTATGCCTTGAAATAACATCGCGTAACGGGCATAATCGCACCAACGGTCATGTTGCAAGGATGGGGAGAGAAACCGGTGCAGGACTGACCGTGAATACAGATGCACATGCACCCTGGGATCTGATCACGGATGATGTGGCCTTTAAGATCGCTCTTGGAGCGGGGCTTGATGAAAAGGGCGCCAGAAAAGCTACGGTCTCGCAACCTTTAAATATAATAAACTCCATTTTATAAGTCCATTGCGAAAAGTATATATACAAATTAAATACTTATATGATACCTCCTAAGAGGCAAATATTTGAAAAGACTGGGAACTGTTCTACATATCATTGATAATATGCTGATAGTCCGTTCTGATAAAACGCTGGAAAAGGGTGTTTCATTCGAAGACTCCACAGTGATCACAAAAAAAATGAAAAGGATCGGGAAGGTCAAAGAGCTTTTCGGTCCTGTCAACAGCCCATACTTTTCTATCAAGATATTCAAAGAAGTCCAGAAATCAGAGATCAGGAATCTGAAAAACGAGAGATTATATTTGCAGTAACAGGTGAATAAATGCAAGAAGTTGAAAAAGTTAAAGAAGTCGAGAAGACAGAACGTGAAAAAATTAGAGAAGATATAAAGCTCAGGAAGGAAAAACAAAAACTCGGAGCGTTTGAAAAGGCTACTGTAGAGTGCCCTGAATGCGGAAGCCATACGCTTGTCCATGATTATGAAAGGGCAGAACTGGTCTGCAATGAGTGCGGACTGGTTGTGGATGCAGATTTCATAGATCAGGGACCTGAATGGAGGGCATTTGACCACGACCAGAGGATGAAGCGCTCAAGGGTGGGCGCACCGATGACCTATACGATCCACGATAAAGGACTCTCCACAATGATAGACTGGCGGAACCGTGATTCATACGGAAAATCAATCTCATCAAAGAGCAGGGCGCAGCTCTACCGCCTGAGAAAATGGCAGCGCCGCATCCGTGTAAGCAATGCCACTGAAAGGAATCTGGCGTTTGCTCTGTCAGAACTGGACAGGATGGCATCAGCGCTTGGTCTATCCAGGAATGTCAGGGAAACTGCAGCTGTTGTCTATCGCAAGGCTGTTGAAAAGAACCTGATCAGAGGAAGGAGCATCGAGGGCGTGGCTGCTGCAGCGCTGTATGCTGCATGCAGACAGTGCAATGTCCCAAGAACCCTGGATGAGATAGGTGAGGTCTCAAGAGTGAGCAGGAAAGAGATCGGAAGGACGTACAGATTCATCTCAAGGGAGCTTGGTCTGAAGCTCATACCCACATCCCCGATTGATTACGTCCCGCGCTTCTGCTCGGGTCTGAACCTGCGCGGAGAGGTGCAGTCAAAGGCCGTGGAGATACTCAGGCAGGCTTCTGAGAAAGAACTCACAAGCGGCAGAGGTCCAACAGGTGTGGCTGCAGCAGCAATATACATCGCTTCCATCCTGTGCGGAGACAGGAGAACGCAGCGAGAAGTGGCTGAGGTCGCAGGTATAACTGAAGTGACCATAAGGAATCGTTACAAGGAACTGGCTGAAGAGCTGGATATAGAGATCATCCTTTAAAGGATCTGGGTTTCCCCCTGCACAGGGGGAGCCAGACCTGATTCTAACTCGGCAGTCCCACAGCCTTGAAAGCAGCCCTTATCTTTTGAGGCGAGCCTTTGGGCGCTTTATCTTCCTTGACGAGAAGACGTGCTGAGTCAACTATAACTTTGACCGCGTCATTGAAGTTCGCAGTGGGCCAGAGTTTCTTCAATGCAGCATACCAGATCATTCCTGCCTTATCTGTCTCGATCTCCTTTGCAGCAAGGTAGAACGCCTTGTTTGGAATTCCGCTGTTGGTATGCACGCCGTAGTTGTCACCAGAGCCGGTATAATAGTCCTTCATGTGACCTGGCTGCTGGTCCTTGCCCATGAGTTTGTTATCATAGGCTGTCCCGGGCTCCCTCATGGAGCGCAGCGCTTCCCCGTACAGTTCAGGTCCCATGATCTCATCTCCTATGAGCCAGTCCGCATTATCCGCGGTCTGCTTTTCAAAATGCTGCGTGATCACGCTCCCAAAAACATCTGAGAAATGCTCGTTCAGAGCCCCGGACTGACCTTTATAAACAAGATTCGCGGTCCACTGTGTAACGCCATGTGCCAGCTCATGCGCCACCACATCAAGTGACTTAGTAAAGTTGACGAAGATCTTGTCGTCCCCATCACCAAAGGTCATCTCATCTCCATCCCAGTAGGCATTCTGGTAATCTATTCCATTGTGAACATTCAGAATGAGATCCATGCTTGCATCGTCAATCGAGTTCCTGCCCAGCTCGTTTATGAAGTAGTCGCGAACCACGCCAGCGTAGTCATAAGCATTGTTAACAGCATCATCGCCTGTTGCAGAACCATCTTCACTTCTGACCAGTTTAACCCGCTGTTTCCACAGATTTTTGCAATCATACACTTTTCTGGCTGATGTCCCTGCTGCTTCAGTGGATGTGAACTCAACCATGTCATTTACGCGAGTATCTCGCTTTTCGCGGCTCAGCTTGCTCTGCTGGATGCTATAAAGAGCTTCCTCCACTCCTTCTCTTGCCATGTTCTCAAGTATTTGCGGCGGAATAAACATGCAGTGGCATTTGTTAATATGCCTGCATGGTTTAACTGAACCTGAAGTTTTCACATGGCTGTTCTTCTCTGGATGAATTATCCTTTTTCTCAAATTATTCATATTTTCAATCCCTCACTACTTGTATCCAAACCTAAGTTCCCGGGTTCTCCCACCCTGATATCATGACCGAACTCAAGTTTATCAATTTATTCCTTATCGGATCTCTTATATAAGTATATCTGCAGACACGGATTCATAGGGCATGAATGTGATTTATTATATCAGATAAATAAAAGGCAGGCATGACTATTTCATAAATAATCGATGCTCATGGATTAACTATAAGTATTAACATGACATAAAAACATGTAGATGAGTGGCTTGAATCGTGGGGACACAAAATCCTGCCTCTCGTCCTTTATAACATGTGAGGGATAAAATGGTAAGTAATAAAAAAGCACTATGTGTAGGGATCAATAATTTCAAAAATCTTCCTGATGCAGCTCTCAAGGGCTGTGTGAACGATGCGAACGATATGTCTGCTCTGCTTAAAGACCTGCTTGGTTTTGCAGATTCGGATATCGTAAAACTGACAGACGCGCAGGCAACCAAGGCAAATATCATGAACAACCTGAAATCCATGGTCGCAGATGCAAAAGCAGGAAAACTCAGTTACCTGGTTTTCAGTCTGTCCAGCCACGGCACCCAGGTGCCTGATACCTCAGGTGATGAGCCTGACCGGGCTGACGAGGCATTCTGTCCGAATGACCTGATACAGAAAGGTAACCAGTGGGATACAGACCATATTATCATAGATGATGAGCTGCACGACCTCTTTGTTCAGCTGCCTGAGGCTGTTTTACTCGAGGTATACATGGACACATGCCACAGCGGCACAGGTCTGAAAGCCATTGATCTGCTGCTCGATCGCAAACCCCGTTACCTTCCTCCGCCGTCGCTTGATGCATTTGAACAGGTAGAAGGGCGGCGCGCACGGGGCTTGCATCAGGCACTGCTTGAGAAAGGGATGACCCATCATATCCTGTGGGCAGGCTGCCGTGCAGACCAGACAAGCGCTGATGCTAACATCGGCGGAACGTACCACGGGGCATTTACGTATTACTATTGCAAACATATGAGGGCGACAGGTAACAAGCTTTCCAGATCAGAAGTTCTGAAGAAAGTCAGGGCTGATCTTAAGAAAGGTCGTTATACCCAGATTCCTCAACTGGAATCCGAGGCAACGGTAAGAAAGTCTCCAGTAAAAGTTTAAATCATGGCGACAAAGAAATGGACTGTATTGATTTATCTTGCGGGGGATAACGATCTCGATGAGGATGGAGCACGCGACATCGGCGAAATGGCAAAGGTCGGGTCGAACGATGATGTTAATGTGGTTGCCCAGTTCGATAGAGCAGGCACGGTCGGAACTCAGAGATTTTATATCACAAAAGGCGGGGGGTATCCGGATGATAGCATCGCTGACCTGGGTGAGACCAATACCGGCGACCCTGGAGTATTGATCGATTTCCTGAAGTGGGGCATTACCACTTATCCGGCTGAACATTACATGGTAGTGCTGTGGAACCATGGAAGCGGATGGAACGAAGATGAGGTATATGACAAGGCAGTAAAATTATCGCCGGAAAAAGACAGGCTCCTGCCAACGGCAAAGAGAACATTCCGCGAAGCAGGGATAAAGAAGGCACTGTTCAGTACAACGATCGAGGAAATATTAAAACAGAAGGCAGCGGACAGGGCAATTCTCTATGACGATGAATCAAAAGATTTCCTTGATAACATGGAGATGAAGAACGTTCTCACAGAAACTGCGAAGCTCACTCCTGAAAAGCGTTTTGATATACTTGGATTCGATGCGTGCCTGATGAACACAATAGAAGTTGCTTATCAATTGAAAGACACGGCAAAGATAATCCTTGGTTCTGAAGAAACAGAACCCTCAGCAGGATGGCCTTATGATAAAGTGATCGGTGCTATTGCTGCGGATCCAGATAAGGATCCAGGAGAACTCTGTAAAGAGATAGTTGATTCCTATATCAAATCATATGATACGGGAGAAAATAGCGAGCCTGTGACATTATCAGCAGTGAATACCGGGAAGATAGGTGATGCACTGTCTGCTATTGATAAGTGGGCTGCTGTCCTGAAAAAGAACATGTCTGATCGCGATACGTTCTATTCGGTACTGTCCATTATAGATGAAATACAGAAGTTCTACTACCCGACCTATAAAGATCTCTACGACTTTGCACGATTGCTCAACGAGCGCTCAAAATCGAAAGATATAAAGGACAGTTCAAAGGCTGTGATGGACATACTTGCTCCAGGAAACAATAATTTCATTGTTGCCTCAAAATACCTCACTCAATCAATGGCAAATGCTCACGGCATCACAATCTATTTCCCCGGGCGTCAGAGCTATCTGAAGTACTATGACAGACTTGACTTTGCAAAAAAGAGCAGGTGGAATGAATTCCTGAAAGCATATCAGAAAGCCTACGATAAGCCGTGGTTACTCTGATATCAACGGGATCAGCTTTCAGATCTTATATCTGTTGTAGAGTTCCTTCCTTACAGGGCAGATGCACACAAAAGAGTATCCAAATGGTATCTTATAGCTGCAGGGTTTGCTGTTGATACATTTAATAAAATGGATTTTATTCTCAATGCACAGTTCGACCTTGCAGATCTCCGCATTTTCATCCCGGAGGCAGGAAATATTTTTTTTGCACCTGGTGGCCTTTTTTAGAATGTCATCACTTATTTTTATAACCGTTTTTTGAGTCATGCCTGAATTATCCACTGTTGCTCAACTTATTCACAGACATACTATATACATTCTTCCATTTATCAGATCCCGTAGACCCTTACAGACATCGCTTCTTTGAGCAGATGCTGGGGATCTGAAGCCCTGGCGTCCATGCTTTTCATTATCAGTGGATAATCATACCCTTCCATTATCATCCTTATCAACTTTCCATCTCCGCCTGCAATGACGTACTTTATATCTCTATTTTTTTCAATAACAGGCTCAAGTGCGGCTCTTACCTTATCTGCGTGATGTTTGATATCCTCCTCAACAAGACTCTGGAATCGTTTCTGGCTCCATCCCCCTTTTGAGTGTTTGCCCATCACGCTGCTCTTTACCACTTCATGTTCCACAAAAGTATCTGCCTCTATAATTCCGATAAATGTCATGCCTGCATGTGCATTGATAATCAATGTTCTCTCGCTCTCAAGACCGATCTCGAATTGTCCGGTATTGAAACCCCTGTCCAGTGAATTTTCGGATTTGAGTACGGGAAAGACAGGGATTATCATGAGTTTAATGATTCTGTCAGTATCATAGAAGATCACCTTGCCTGTCTGGGATTCAATTTTCTCGATCAGTGCACGTTCAGAATTCAGGATCCGATCAGTTATATCCCGATCGATATCCATGAGGGTTCCATCCTTCGCAAGATAGATTGTGATCAATGTGGAGCTCTTTGATTGCACAGATCCGAGAAAAAACAGGAGATCCTCAAGCCTCTTCTTTGATAAAGATTCAGAGAACCTGAAGCTCAACTCGCCAGTTGTCTCTTTTTTCAGGTTCTGAATTTCACTTTCAAGCGAAAATATTTTCTGTCTGCATTCGTTCAGTTCTCTGTCTGCATCCTGCTTTACTGCAACAGTTCTTTTTACCTTCTCATCCCTTTTTTCAAGCTGAAGCAAAAGTTTCTTGTTTTCTTCTTCAAGCTGTATTATTTTCGTTTTTAGAGAACCGATCTCCTCTTTCTTAAACAGGTCAAGCAATTCCTTCGCCTCGTATTCCGGTGATTCTAAGTACACCTTAAACTTCTTGTATTTCACTTATATAGTCATGCACAAAAACGGCAATCATCCCGCATAACTTCGTTATATCAATCGCGAATCCACAATTCTTATATTCAGCGGCCTTCGGGGTTCGCGCATGAACTGGTTAAACTTAAATCACCGCAAGTCATCCATGAACCCAGTTTCATAGATGACAATGAAAAAGAGCAACGAGATAAACGATAACAACGAACCGGTACGAACTCGTACGAACTCTGAATAGATCGAGTTCGTATCAGTTCGTAAGAGTTCGTTGTCTATTATGAACTTTTCCATACCAGTTCGCAAAGCTTAGCCACATTAATCTTTGCGACTCTGGCACGGTGTGCGTTCTGAGTTACTCAAACAGGTCTGTGGACTCTAAGGTTAGCGTTTATCTGCCGTTTCAACTGCGATTTGATCGTTGATTCGGATAACTCTTTCTGGCTGACCAGGTTAATCATTCAGCTTTAACGCGCTTGACAAGAACAGGTCTTTCCTTGATAAGGATGCGGTGTCCGCAGTAGGGGCAGCGGATGCCGCTGTACTGATAATCAATCTCCACAGCACGCTTGCAGCGTGTGCATTTATAGACCATGATCTATCCTACTTTACTTGAACTTTGCCGCCGGTCTCGATCTTCTCGCCCTGCACAGCTCGCAGAACCGTGAGATGCGCTGAAGTTTGAGGCACGTACGAACCTCCGGCAAATGCAACCTTGCATTTGGTGCACTGCCATATTCCTGTGCCTTTTCTTTTTACTTTTATTGCACCGCATTTCGAACAGGCATAATCTGCATGCATCTTCTCTTCAATATCAGCCACGAGTTTTCTGTTCTTGACACCATATCTGACACCGAATCTGCCGGCAGATCTTGATTTTCTTCCTTTCGCTCTGATTTCAGCCATGATTATATCACCAGGAACTTTTCTCTCAATTCTTTTGCCTTCTCAATTGCAATATCCACTATATAATTTATCTGTTCACTGGTAAGCGGGTGTGTACCGCTCTTCTGCATTGCTGAAATATCCCCGTTCTGATTGGATGTTACTGTTAATTTGGTCCCTGCTATGCTTTCTTCGTTCAGCGACGGATCGAGCATTATGGTTCCTCCCACTTCAACTGCAGTTACGGCAACAGGTATGTCCCTGATCGGAACCGGGGAGTCTTCGCCCAGATCATAGCGTTTTGCAGGCAGTTTCGAGGTCAGAAGCGCTGCAGTTGCACCAAGTGATGCAGCGTCCATTATATTCCCTCCATCATCAAGCACATGCACGTCTATGAATACCATCCATACCTTTTCGCCTTCAGTGATGCACAGTTTGGATAGATCAACAGCTCCTGACTCCCTTATACCCCTGTCAACCACCCTTGCAAGTTCGATCGCATCCTCCCTTGGAGGACCTGCTTCAAATACAGGCGATGCCAGAGGGATAAGTTCAAGATTGGTGATTATCACGCCCTGATCAGGCGTGTCTGGAAATGGAGTTCCTGGCTGGATCTTTACTCCCACGACCAGGTGGGTTTCCCCGATCTTCACGCGCGCAGACCCTTCAGCTTTGTTGATCACGTTTGTTTCAATTGTTATCTCCCTGCACTGATCGAATGCCCTCCCGTCCTCTCTTTCTCCTTTGACCATGAGGTTGTAGATATAATCCTTATGCAGCTCTGCCATTATCTCATTACTCAATGACATCACCTTCTAACTGTGCAGGGTATTTTTCCATCAGTGCTGCCTTCTGCATCTCATAGATCGCCTCGCACCCTTTCAATGCCATCTCCAGGGCTTCCCTGAATTCATCCCGCGAGAGGTGACCATCCATCTGCAGTAGCGTGATATTTCCATCCTTCGTGATGGCAACAGGCATGTCAGCCTGACCATAGTTATCTTCATCCTTGTTAAGGTCAAGCACCAGAGTATCATTGATTTTTCCTACCGCGCATGAGGAAACAAGGCTCTTCATCGGTATTCCTGCATCCGCAAGAGCAATCGAGGCTGCGTTTATTCCTGCGGTTCTCGTACCCGCATCTGCCTGGAGCACTTCAACAAAAATATCTATGGCTGAGCGCGGAAAATATTCCTGAAATATCACAGGTTCAAGAGCCTCCCTGCTTACCTTTGATATCTCGATGCTCCTTCTATCAGGGCCAGGCCTCTTGCGCTCTTCAACCGAGAACGATGCCATATTATATCTATACCTCACCACAGCACTGGTGGATTTCTGCATATGCCGCGGGTGAACTTCCCTTGGACCATAGACAGCAGCGATCACTTTATTTCCACCAAATTCAAAATAACATGAGCCGTCTGCTCTGTTTAAAACGCCCACTTCTATTTTGATGGGTCTTAACTCGTCAGGTTTTCTACCATCAAGGCGAATTCCGTTTTCAATCAAATTTTCAGGTTTATTCATAAAATTCCTCTTCTCTTTCTTCCTATTTTATAATAAAATACAGATCATTTATCATTCCCGAGGAGCTCGTCAAGAATTCCTCCCTCCTTTTCCTCCATTGTTTCTTTCTCTGAGGGCTCTTTTTCTTCCTGAGTTTCCATTTTTTCAGTTTCCTGTTCCACGGGCTCCCGTTCTATGATTTTTTCACCTTTTTCTTCCTTCAGGAATCTGGTAATTCTTTCAGTCAGGCCAGAAATATGGGTTTCTCGTTCAATTTTAAGTATTGCTCTTACCGCCAGATCCATGCCTTTATCTTTGCCTGCAACCCAGATCCTGCCATTCTGCCCCACAAAGATGTGGCAGTTCGTTTCGTTTTTCAGCATTGCAATCATGGACCCTCCCCTGCCAATCAACCTTGGGACTTTGGAAGGTGTGACCTCAACCACGCGTCCTTCTCTTATGGGTCTTAACCTCTGATCGTTCAATGTAAGCTCAATCTTCATGTTTGCGTCCACATCTTTTATAAGCGTCATTATGGAATCGCCCACATTGAGGTATCTTGACATTTCCTCACTCTCTATCCTTCTGGGATATTCCGAGATATGCAGAAGTCCCTCATATGGAGATCTGATATCAACGATCCAGTTTGAAAAAGCGACCTCTTTTACGATACCTATCACCAGATCTCCTGGTTTTGGTACATATTTTCCTGAGAGCGGGACGACCCTGATGCGGTTCTTCATTGATGCCACACCCATTACAGACGAAAATACCTTTCCATCTTCAACATATGTCCCTTCATCGGCAAGATCAGGATTTTCAGATAAAAATTCACCCGGAATAACTAATTTCTTGTCCATTTCGATCACTTCAAAAACTTGGTTTCTGCTGAGCCTTTGGTGTGCGCATTCAAAAGTCTGTACAGATCATCCTGCATTCCTGCTGGTATGGCGATAACCCCTATCCATGAACCATCGTTCTGCCATTCCTGCTTTATGAGATTCCCGAACTTCGCAACACTGCCGTAAGTTTTTGCAGCGTACTCGCGTGGGATCTTTATGGCTATCTTTACCTCCTCGAAACGTATCGGGATGATGGGCCGTATCGCCTTCATGGCAATATTCACAAGCTCATCCGCACTTTTCATGGGGTCTATATGAACTCCAGCCTCATCCATGGCTGCTTCGATCCTGGATGGAGGATGAGGGGATTTTGTCTGGGGATTTATTGCATTCTGAGCAATGATGGTGATCACCTGTCTCTTTTTTTCTTCCTGCATCTTTTTGCGCTGCTCTGTTGTAAGCTGAAGCTCTCCTTCAAGTATGATCTTCTCGGCGATCTTTATGGCATCGGTTGTCCCGAACGCATTCAGGACATCCTGTTCCGCAGGTCTGTCCCCGCTTTTTGCATCAGAAAAAACATCCTCTACTGCAAGCAGGTTCTCGATTTTTACCTGGTCGCCTCTTTTGAAGGCCAGAGCATTGTCCGGATCTACAAAAATTTCAAAAGTCTTTCCATGGGTCTTGAGGCGTGCGATTATGGACTCATCAAGTGCGACCATATCGGCTCACTCTTCTTTCTTCCTCTCCTTTCCTTTCCCCTTACTTTCTGATGCATGCATCTTTATGACCTGGTTCACATACTTTTCTACTTCTGAAGGCTCAAGTTTTCTGAATTTCTTTGTACTCAGCTCGATGACCCCGACTTCGATAGTCGAAGAATTGAAAACGCCCTCAGCAGTGCTGTGAAGTGCTTCGAGTCCAAGGATGATGGCATCTTCCAGTTTAATGTCATCAGTATATTTTTTCTCAAAGACTTCCATGGTTTCAGTTCTTCCAGATCCTATGCCTGTGGCTTTGTATTCAAGCAATGCTCCACTCGGATCTGTCTCAAAAAGCCGCGCTCTATTGTCATCCACTCCTGCGATCAGGAGCGCTGTCCCGAACGGTCTCACACCTCCATACTGGGTATAAGACTGTTTAAAGTCGCATATCTTTTTTGCCAGGATCTCAACCCCGATGGGCTCATCGTAGGTCACCACGTTGATCTGTGCTTCTACCCTTGCCCTGTCTATGAGAGCCCTCGCATCCGCGACCAGTCCTGAGGTCGCTGCTCCGATATGGTCATCGATCTGGAATATCTTCTCTATGGATTCAGCTTCAAGCAATTTACTTGTAACCCTTTTATCCACAAGTAAAGCCACTCCATCGACTGCTTTCACTCCTACAGCAGTGGTTCCACGCTTTACTGCTTCTCGCGCATACTCTACCTGGAACAACCTTCCATCAGGGCTGAATACTGTTATTGCCCTGTCGTATCCCATCTGGGGTGCCATTTGCATTATATCATCTCCTGATATTAAAAATCCAATCTTTACATTTCATTTTCGAACGATTTTTTTTTCACACTAAGAGGATTGTCTGGGGATATATCAATTTCGTTTTTGACGGTATGATCATTTTCCCGCCGCCCGATAGTCCGGATTCCTGTGTTTTTATTTTCTGGTTCGGACTCTTTAATGATGCACTGTTGTATAAACTTTTCCGTCGCCCCTCTGATCGTCCCTGATATTCCAAGCACAAAGATCGAGACCCGGGCTCCGCGGACTCTGGTCACGCATGCAAGTGCGGCTCTTGTATCAATGGTTTTATCTCTTGCGCACCTGATAATCCCGTATCTTCCATCATAAGACAGAAGCCCGGCATTGATCTCGCCAGTCCCTTTATCACCGAACAATGAGTGCATGGAGTTGCTGATCTCATCTGACAGCTCGTATCTTGTTACTGCCTGCTCTGACATCACCTTGAAAGCCATGTATCGCTTTTTTTCACGAAGGACAGGGAGCGTCTTCATAATATTTCAACACCTTCCTGTATGTAATCCCTGCTTTTTTTTCTCAGGATTTCAAGCGGAGCCATTCTCATTGCATCAACTGCCTCTTTTTCTGTCATGCCGAAAAGACCTGCAAGCGCTGCCATATCTCTCGGAGATCGAAGATCGTATAACGAAGAGGGCTCTCCCGTGAGGATCATACGCAGCCCATATTTTCGTGCATACATCAGGTTCGTCTTCATAATTCTCAATTCCCTTACCCGTACTTCGCCCCGCATGCGGATGATCGTGCCGGTGTTAAAGCCCAGGGCAACAGAGGTGTCTTCAGCTGCTTTTGCAAGCACATTATTGAATTTCGCAGGCTGCATGAGAATATCAAGTCCTTCTGCCTCCACAGCCGCACGGTTGAGATCCTCGCCCCCTCCTCTGACCATCAGGATACTGCTGCCGTATTTTTTTATTTCATTTCTGATCTTCCCTGGTACTGCTGAGATCTCGATACATGGATAGATCATGAAACCATCGGGTTTGCGGACCTGATCCAGATTATTCAGTTCTGGATTGATGATTGCGATTCCAGAATATCCATATCTTTTTGCTTCAAAAGCGAATCTGGTTGTTGAATCTCCATTTTCCAGAGAATGTACAGCAAGATCATAGAATCTGGCATCAAATAGCGACATCATCCGGCTTAATAATTCTATGATGTAATATACTTATTCGATCAGCATATCACAAGTTACTTATACACAATCATCTCTTTTGGATGATGAAGCGATATTATGAAAAAATACTTCATTCTTTTATTGGGTGCTGTAATTCTGCTGAGCGGCTGTGTGGATCAGAGAACCGTGAAAATGGGTGATAATATCTCTATTGATTATACAGGACGTCTTCAGGACGGAACTGTTTTTGATACATCCCTGGAGAGCGTGGCAAAAGCCAATAACATATTTGATCCCAGGAGGGATTATGAGCCTCTCAATTTCACAGTGGGGAAAAAAGGAATCATTACTGGATTGAGCGATGGCGTGATAGGAATGACAGTGGGTCAATCAAAAACCCTGACGATCTTGCCTGAGAAAGCATATGGTCAAATCAATCCTGAGATGATTCAGGTTTATCCCAGGATACAGGAAATGCCAGCAACAGAGTCATTCCCCAGGATTATTAATATCTCTTTATCCAGGTTCGAAGCAGAAATCGGGACAGGGCATAAGGCAGGCGACGTGGTTGCCCCCCCAGGCTCTTCCTTCAACTACACGGTCAAGAACATCAGCAATGAGGTATTTTTATCCTATAATCTGAAGGTCGGAGATACCCTTCCTTCAACAGGTTTACCCTGGAATATCACAGTAATAAAGATAGACGACAAGAACATCACAGTGAAGCACGATGTGAATAAAAACTATACATTCCAGTTCCAGCTTGATACGTTCCAGAAGACACCATGGGACACCACGGTGACTGATGTGAACAGCATGAATATAACGCTCCGACACAATGCAATCCCTGACACAGAGATTCAGTCAATGTTCGGACCTGTGAAAGTGCATTTCAATGAGACGTCCATAATCATGGACTCGAACCATGAACTTGCAGGAAAGACGCTGATCTTTAATGCAACGCTGATATCGATCAACAAATAGAAGATGATGAAGCGAAAGGTTTACCTTGGATGAAAAAATAGAAGAAGATATGAAAATCACAGTAAGTTTGATAAAAGCAGATGTGGGCGGGTATCCCGGGCATGCAAGCGTGCATCCATCACTGATCGAGATCGCAAAAAAAGAACTTGAAAAGGCAAAAAAAAGCCAGCTGTTAATAGATTTTCATGTTCTGGCAGCCGGGGATGACCTTGAGCTATTGATGAGCCATACAAGAGGCTGCGATAACAGCGAGGTGCATGAGCTGGCATGGAACACGTTTGTGGCAGCCACAGAAGTAGCAAAGGAGCTGAAGCTTTACGGGGCGGGACAGGACCTTTTGAGCGATGCTTTTTCAGGTAATATAAAAGGTATGGGCCCTGGTTCTGCTGAGATGGAGTTCACCGAGCGCAAGGCAGAACCCCTGCTGGCTTTTATGATGGATAAGACAGAGCCAGGAGCCTTCAATCTCCCGGTTTACAAGATGTTCGCTTCACCTGAGAATACGGCAGGGCTCGTGATCGACCCGAGCTGCCATAACGGTTTCAGGTTCGAGGTCTGGGACATAATGGAACACAAACGCGTCTTCATGAATGCGCCTGAAGAGATATATTCCATGCTCGCGCTCATTGGGGCAAAGTCGCGCTATGTGATAAAGCGCGTTTATCCAAAGGAAGGAGGAAAACTCCCTGCTGATGAGCCGGCGGCAGCAGTGAGCACTGAAAAACTCTACCAGATCGCAGGCGAATACGTGGGCAAGGACGATCCTGTTGCTCTGGTGCGCGGGCAGTCAGGTCTGCCTGCTGTGGGCGAGATCCTTGAGGCTTTTTCGTTCCCGCACCTTGTCAGCGGGTGGATGCGCGGCTCGCATAACGGTCCCCTCATGCCTGTTTCGTTCAAAGATGCAAGGTGCACAAGATTCGATGGTCCTCCACGTGTGATCGCTGCAGGTTTCCAGCTCAGCAACGGCAGGTTGATAGGTCCTGTGGATCTGTTCGATGATCCTGCTTTTGACTGCACGCGCCGGAAAGCGCAGGAAATCGCAGAATATATGCGCCGCCACGGTGCTTTTGAGCCTCACAGGCTGCCTTTAGAGGACATGGAGTATACAACGCTGCCAAAGGTCATGGATAAGCTAAAGGGCAGGTTCGAGGATATCGCATAAGAATTGGCTTCGGGATACCTGAGCCAGGGAACATGCTGCAAAAAGAAGAAAAGATCGTCGTGGTGCTGCTGATCATGGCAGCACTTTCCCTTATTATCGCATATTCTGGCTTTTCTGAAGAGATCCAGAGCTATTCTCCTGATTCAAAGCTTGGCGAGCGGGTGTATGTGGAGGGAACGATACTCTCAAAGCAGATGACAAGAACAGGGGGCAATCTCATACTCACCATTTCGAACCTGAACATCAATGTGTTCATACCAGAGAAAAGTGGAGCAAAGGAAGTTAACGACTCTTTAAAAATCGGGGACAGGGTCAGGATCGCTGGTAAGGTGCAGGAGTATAAAAATATCAGAGAGATAGCAGTCGAGAGCGCAAGAGATGTGGTGAGGTTATAAATCCATCACGCTTTTATGCTTTTCATTCATAGAAGATAACAATGATAAATGAAGGTTCCTGCTCCGGGGAAGGCGAGCCTGCTGTCATCAAGACAGAAGCCATTTCTAAAAAATTCGGCAGGATCACAGCTGTGGATGAACTCGACCTGGATATTGAAGAAGGGGAGATCTTCGGTCTTCTCGGCCCGAATGGCGCAGGCAAGACAACGCTTATCTCAATGCTCTGCACAATCATGAAGCCAACATCCGGAAAGGCATGGGTGAATGGTTTTGATATAGTGAAACAATCATCAAAGGTCAGAAAATCCATAGGCATCGTGTTCCAGCAGCCAAGCGTGGACGATCTCCTTACAGGAAGGGAGAATCTTGCGATGCACAACCTGCTGTTCGGAGTGCCGAGGGGAATAAGAAAGCAGCGCATTGATGAAGTACTTTCGCTTGTGGATCTTGAGAAACGTGCTGATGACCTTGTGAATACATACTCTGGCGGCATGCGCCGGCGGCTTGAACTTGCACGGGGTATAATGCACCATCCAAAGATACTGTTCCTAGACGAACCAACCCTGGGTCTTGACCCTCAGACAAGGGAACATATCTGGGAGTATATCCAGGATCTCGCTGAGAAGGAGTGCATGACCGTCATGCTGACAACGCATTACATGGAGGAAGCCGAGATGCTGTGCGACAGGGTTGCGATAATAGATTACGGGAAGATAGTGGCGCTTGATTCGCCGCATGAGCTCAAGAACAGGATAGTGGGAGATGTTGTTAAGATAAAGCAAAAGCATCCAGATATCGAAGCAATGAAGCATCTGGAATATGTCAGGAAGGTGGAGGTAAAAAAAGGTCTTGTATATCTCTCTATTAAAGATGCAAGCCAGCATCTTCAGGATCTCCTTGCACATACAGGTCCTATAGATTTTGTGGAGGTGAGGAGCGGGACGCTCAATGACGTGTTCCTGCATTACACAGGGAGAGAGATCAGAGAGGCAGGGGCAGAAGGCGGGTTCATGGAGAGGGCGATGAAAAAATGAGCGAGATCATGAACGAGCTTGATGGCATATATGCGGTATGGCTGCGCGAGGCGAAGATCTATGTCAGAGAAAAAGAACGCCTCATATCGTCAGGGTTTTCACCTCTTCTCTGGATTTTCGGGTTTGGAACCGGTATAGGTTCTTCACTGGGAACGGTGGAGGGATACCCTTACCAGACCTTTATCTATCCCGGGATAGTGGTCATGGCGGTCCTGTTCACATCGCTGTTCTATGGAATATACATAATCTGGGACAGGAAACTTGATTTTTTGAAAGAGGTGCTCGTTGCTCCAGTCTCAAGGGCAAGCGTGTTTGCCGGAAAGATGCTCGGAGGAGCAACAGATGCAATGGTGCAGGTAATATTCCTGATGATAATCGGTCTTTTTATAAATATCCCGCTGAACCCTCTCATCGTTATTCAAGCTTTTCTCCTGCTTCTGCTGATCTCGATTGCCATGGTGAGCATCGGGCTTGTGATAGGTGCAAACCTGAAGAGTCCAGAAGGGTTCGGTCTTGTGATCAACTTTGTTATGTGGCCCATGTTTTTCTTCAGCAATGCCCTGTTCACGCTTGAAAATCTGCCTGCATGGCTTACCGCAATAACATTCATCAATCCTCTCACCTATGCTGTGGACGCTGTGCGCGGTGTTATCCTTGGTATTAACCATTTTCCGATCTATCTTGACATAGCAGTGATGATGATCTTCTCTGGAATTATGATGATCCTTGGAGTGTTGAGTTTCAGGAGAATGTGATCATGCTGCGGCTTTTCAATACCTTCACGCGCAGGAGAGAAAAGTTCGAACCTCTTGGCGATGTCGTGGGGATCTATACATGCGGTCCTTCAGTATACCAGTACGCACATATCGGGAATTTCAGGACTTTTATCTTTGAGGACGTGCTCGTTAGATACCTGAGGTTCAGGGCTTTTAAAGTGAAAAGGGTGATGAACCTCACGGATATCGAAGATAAAGCCATAGAAACAGCCAGAGAGGAAGGAAGATCGCTGCGCGAGATGACAGAGTTCTATTCGGAAGTATTTTTTAAGGATATGGAGGCTCTGAACCTTGTGCCTGCCGAGGTTTTTCCAAAAGCCACAGAACATGTGCCGGAGATGGTTGAAGTGATAAAGAAACTGATGGAAAACGGCTATGCATATCGTGGAAAGGACGGCTCCATATACTACGACATCTCAAGATTCAAGGGCTGGGGTGAGCTTTCGCGTCATAAGCTCAAGCGCGGGAAAAAGAGGATAAAACGAGATGAATGGGGAGAGGAGACATTCATTATCTCGGATTTTGCTCTCTGGAAATCGTATGAGAAGGAGGATGGAAATGCTTTCTGGGAGACAGAACTTGGAAAAGGCAGACCCGGGTGGCATATAGAATGCACTGCAATGTCATTGAAGCTTCTTGGCACACGGTTTGATATCCACGTGGGAGGAGTGGACAATGTCTATCCCCATCATGAGAGCGAGATCGCCCAGAGTTACGGGGCATTTGGCGAGAACCCCGCGAAATACTGGCTGCACAGCAGGCATCTGATGGTCAACGGCAGGAAGATGTCAAAATCTGTGGGGAATTACTATACCCTGCGCGATCTGCTTGATATGGGGTTCAAACCGATGGCGATAAGATATGTTCTGCTCACCATGAACTACAGACGCAGGCTGAATTTCACTTTTCAGGGGATCAAGGAAGGTGAGGAAAGGCTTCAGAGAATCCAGGGCACCATCGAGAGATTGAAAAAAGCAGATGGAGAGCATGATGCTGAAAAACTTGCAGAGAAAGCGATGAGGGAATTCGAGAAGGCAATGGATGACAATCTGAACACAGGAAAGGCGCTGAAGGTGCTTCTGGAGTTCACAGATGAGATCGAGAGGATAAATCCTGACAGGTGGTCTGTTGAAAAGATACTTGGGAGCTTCAGGACAATGGACTCGATACTTGGATTGAGACTATTCGATTAATCCTCATATCCAGCGGCATTCTGGGATTGGTGCTGAACTGGTTGAATTTAAATCACCGCAATGTTCGCAAAGAACACAAAGCGCCGCTGCATTGATCTTTGCGACCTTCGCGTTCTTGGCGGTGTGCGTTCTGAGTTACCCCAACAGGTTTGTGGACGCTAAGATTAATAATAGTCTGCTGCATGACAATCGATTAAATATTATGAGCTGTATTGATAATAATATGATACAGGATCTTCTGAACAGATACGCAGAGCTCTTAAAAGAATTCTTTGGAGAAAGGCTTCTGAGCGCGGCTGTTTTTGGATCGGTTGCCAGGGGGACTGCGAAGTTTCCGC
The DNA here is from genome assembly GCA_027460465.1 of Candidatus Methanoperedens sp. GTDB lineage: Archaea > Halobacteriota > Methanosarcinia > Methanosarcinales > Methanoperedenaceae > Methanoperedens. Next base: position 32,944 of record JAPZAV010000171.1, read on the forward strand.
AAAGTGATATTGATGTACTGACAGTCCTGGAAGGTATAGAGAAATTATCACTCGGAGAACGATTGAAACTGACGGGCAAGGTCGAAGAGGAACTATCAAAAACCAGAGCATATAAAGAATTCAAAGATGTCTCTGGAAGGCGCCCCCATATCCAGGAAATAATATTCTCCCCTGAGGAGCTCAGGGCTCATCCTCCTATCCTTCTGGATATGACCAGCGATGTCATAATACTCCATGATACAGGCATCCTGAGACAGGAACTTGACAAACTTAAAAAGAGGCTTCAGGAACTTGGAGCCAGACGAGTGGTACGCGGTGATTCATGGTTCTGGATATTGAAACCTGATTTGAAGCCTGGAGAAATCGTGGAACTATGAACACCAGAATGATGGCGCAGGATTACATGAAAAGAGCCAGAAGGTGTTTTAAAGAAAGTAAAGACGCATTTGAGGATAAGGATTATCCTGTTACGATAAGAAGAGCCCAGGAATGTGTTGAGATGAGCTTAAAAGCAGTTCTCAGAGGTACCTCAGTGGAATACCCGAAGGAACATGATGTAAGCGATACACTTGAAATTGTAATGGAAAAATTTCCAGACTGGTTCTCTTCCAGGATCCCTGAGTTCATGAGAATATCAAAAGATCTGAGCAAAAAAAGAGGTCCTGCACTGTATGGCTATGAAGCGCGCCTTACGCCTGCATCTGATATTTTCAGCAAAAATGATGCCGATGAGGCTTTGATGTCAGCAGAAAAAATTTTTGATGCATGCACCAGATTGATCAATGAAATGTTTGAAAACTTCACTTCCTTCTGATCTGCATCTCCTTCTTTTTGGGCTGGAGCTGGAGAAGCAGGGCTTTTAGTTTGGCATCGTCAATCTTCGTGGTAAGCCTTCCGCTCTGCGCCAGACCGACCAACTGCGCCTCAACGTTCGCAACAAGTTCTGGTTTTGTCATCCTCAGCGTATTTAACCTCTCTCGCGCCTCGGGTGTGAGTATCTGGCGCAGGATTGACTGTTTCTTTGCCTCATATTCTGCTCTTGCCTCCTCCTGCTGGGCTGCCTGCGCCTGGGCGCCGTACTGCTGCTGCAACTGCTCAAGCTTGCGCCGTTTAATCTCTTCGATATCATCTTCCATATTGTATCCATGGGGTCTTAATATTTCGCCATTGCAGGATTTATTTTAATCACTTCAGCCTTAACTTCGTTGGCAGTATTATCCAGAAACGATCTGCCCTGCGGGGAGATGATCCTTCCTGACTTCTGAGCCTTAACAAATCCTGCTTTTTCGAGCTGCTGGAGTGCTTCCCTTGCAATCGATCCGCTTCCTTTTGAAAAGTGTACAGGCGTTACTCCATTCCTGTGCCTGCCGCCATAGAAACTCCGGATCCGTGATATTCCCACAGGTCCGTCAATATAGACGCGTCTCAATATCGATGCGCATCTGACGTACCACCAGTCCACATTATCTGGCGATAGCTCTTTATGAGCCCCGGTCTTGGCAAATTTCGCCCACTCAGGGGGGTTGACTTTCTGGTCGTTCTTCAATTTCAATGCCGCGCTGTTTATCAGCATCTCAGCAGGCACATCATATACTGTTGTCAATGTTGATCCTCCGTAAAATCATCTTTATATACGCTGTGAAAGGTGACTAATTTGCGGGATAGTATTTACGTTTTTCGGCGAAACACCGCTGTATTTCCCCTGACATCAATAAGTTCCGAGTCGGTCAATCTCGCCAGTTTTTCTGCAAGTTCCTGTCTGTTCCCTTCTACAAAAGCGGTTTTAAGGAATTTTATTTTTACCAGCCTTTTATTCTTTAATTGCTTCTTCAATTCCTCAACCGCGCTCTCGATACCCGATTTGCCAATGTGCAACGTTGGTTCAAGTTCGGTGGATGCTGATCTGTATTCCTGTTTATTCATGTAAGCAGCTCTTTGACTTTCAGTGCTGCTTTTTCAAGTTCCAGGAGTATCAGTCCCAATCCAGTATTTGAATCCACAAGAACAATGAGCAGTGCTTTGGGCCCTGCTCCGACAGCAATCAACTTTCCCTGATCAGATTCCACAATAACGCGATTGGGTACACCTTTTCCAAGCTCTATGGTGGCGGTCTCTGCTGCTCCGAGCATTGTCGCAGCCATAGCAGCAAAGGATTCAGCGAATTGTTGTTTTTGAATAATACCTCGAATAAGCAATCCATCACGACTTACAGCAGCGCATGCTTCCACTCCTCCTGTCTTCCTCAGATTTTCGAGTATTTCATCCAGTATATCAATTATATCGGGCATCAGATCCTTCCTTCAGTAATTTTATCGATCAATACTTCAAAAGCCTCAAAGACACCCTTTTTATCCGTTGCAACTACAGAGACTATAGGTATGTCCTGCGGCAGATTAAATTGCTTTCGGATTTCTTCGGGCGCCATAGCACCTGGCAAATCCTGCTTGTTCGCCACCACAACCATAGGTAATCCATAGGATTTGGTGATCTCAAGCATCTGTTTTGCACGGACAAAATCGGTTGGGTTTGTGGAATCAACAATAAGAAAAACGCCCATGGATTCACCGCTCAGGAGTTTTATGATCGGGTCGAACCGTTCCTGACCAGGCGTTCCGAAAATATCGGCACTGAAACCTTTATAATCCACATGACCGTGGTCCAGAGCAATCGTCGTCCCAAGCCTGTCCACAGATATCGCCCTGGTTGACAGCGCATGCACGAAAGTGGTTTTTCCTGAGTCGAATGGGCCTGTTACGAGAATCTTTGGGATGTATAATTTTATCCCTCCAGGGCGCAATACCCTGAAAAGCATTGACTTTTTTATTTCTTTTGTCCAGTCGGATTTGAGTATCCCGAAATACTGCCCAAAGATGACGCGCTCTGCTATGCCTCCGATAGATATTACTGCATTGAACAGGTCTCCTTTTATTGAGTTCAGTGTTTCCTCTGAATATGGCCATGCTGTGAAATTATAGATCATGACATGATCGTACAGCATCGCCATTTTATTCCAGTCCCTGACAGCACTGATCGTTTCTTTCTCTCCGCACAGGTCTATTATGGTGGAGAGAGAGCCGAACACTATGGTGGTCGGCGGCGAATCTTTAATGATATTAATGATCATTTTACTGAACTCTTCGATACTTTCAGGATTTGAGACTACATATTTTTCTTTCGATGGGGCACCAATCAAAGGGTCATAGGCATCAACGCAAAAGAATGTTTCATTATAAGAATTAATATCCCAGCCAAATTCCTTGAACTGACCTCTAATGATGTCAGGAATCGTGCTTGATACCACAAAGATGCAGTTCCTCCCGTTTTTTAAGGCACTATAAACTGTTTGCATCCCGAAAACCTCGCCTTCCACTCCGGGCTGGATAAAATAAACAAGGCTTTTCCCCTTAGGCATGCCGCCGCCAAGGAATTCATCCAGTTTTGGAATACCTGTCTCGATCATGCTATATACTCCCCACTATCTTGATGTTCGCTCCATCTATCTCGAATTCAAACCAGGGGGTAGGTTTTGGAGATAGCCCGACTATCCTGATATAATTCTTATCGTTCTCAGATTTTACCTCGATCATGCCGTCAAATAGCTGCTTCAGGGTGGCAATAGACTGTTCGTCATGCATGCCGCTCTCTATCATATATATCCCAAGAGCCCCTGCAGATTTTATGCGCCCTGTGAAAACGTGAAGAAACCTGAAAACTGTCTGGATGTTTGAATACATCAGTATGGTAGAAAGTGAATTGATATGAAGCTGGGTCTTCCGAATGTTCTTTTTCATGACATATTCTTCAAAGAACTGGCTTATTTTCACCCCGATTCCTGTTAAGTCCACAGGGCTGCTTGCTATTTTTATATTTTCAGTTTCCACCGCTGCTCCACCAAGCGTTTTTGTGACGCAGTCCACTATACCGATCCTTGTCAATGGGAGGACCAGTCTGTGTTCTTTGAACCAATCCAGAATATGAGTCGCAGATTCGCGGGTTGTTACCATTATTACAGCATTTTCAGTTACTGCTGAACCATGATACATTATATAATAGAGAATTACTTCTTTTCCGCTCATGGGCGGACCTATCATCATTATATTCGAGCCCTTTCTTATACCCCCTATAGCATTATCCAGTTCCTTGATACCCAGCGTGTAATCGCTCATAGTCCTGCCTTTAACTTATAATGATACTATTTAAATTTTAGTATATATAAATAACTATGGTCGCATATAAAGATCAGCATAAAACATCGAATGGCTTTAATAGGTGCAAGCATTGTGGTTCAAGATTTGTATAAATAGAACCTCGCCTTTTTATAATTCACAACTGCGCATGTCCTGTAAAATCCGCTCAGATCAGCTTTTTCACTGCCCAGTGGGCGGATCAGCAGGTCTGCTCCTGCTTTCTTTGCAGTTTTTGCCATTCCTTCCTGGATTTCGACTGGCGGTCTTATGGAATAGATAAGCGTGGCACCTTCGTATATTCTCATATCAGGAGCGAATATATCATCCCTGCAAAATTTTATTCCATGGTATTTCTGTTCATAGATATCGGTAACTATGACATCCAGTTTGTCCTTTAATGCAAATGCCACCTGCGGCAGACTGCCCACTCCGATCTCCACCACTTTATCTCTATAGTTCTTGAGAATGAATTCCGCGATATCTTCGCAATCCTGTATCATTTGATGACCTTAGTTTGCATAGTTCTTAATTTCTCTTGGATATTAGCGTTATTTTCAAACTTCATTATAATACCATGTATCTTCATGAAACTTTGGCAACAGGAAAAATTTAATTAAAGAAAGTCCCTATTTTAACAGGTGTATATGGTCTCAACCTGCGCCTCGCAAGTATGATCCCTGGTGCTGCTGATGTGGTATGAAAAGGGAATATGAGAACCTTGAATATACGGACAACATTATTTCACAAATATAATCAGACAAGGGAGGATAGCAATGGCTGGCGATAAATCAAAACTCAAAGCGCTGTCTGATATTGCCCTGTTAGATATCTCTCTTGAATTCGATGAAATACTGAAGAACATACTCAAAATAACATGTGAAGC
>JAPZAV010000172.1 GCA_027460465.1 Candidatus Methanoperedens sp.
CATCTTTTTGCAAATCCAGAAAAGGTATCAGGATTTTGTCAAAACATAGAAAAGCTCTGAGCAAGTGCTATATTAAAGTTCGAACTTCACCACGGTTCCCTCACTCACAGCGGGCTGCTGCTGTGTAATACAATGGATCGTCCCCAGTCCATACACTATATCTGTGCAATCTATACCCACCACTTTTCTATTTTTAAAAGCTCTTTGAATGATATTCAGTGCCAGTCCGTCATTTTCATGTCCAAAGATCGGAACCAGGACCACTTTATTCCCGATATAAAAATTAGAATAGCTTGCAGGAAGTCTTCCAGACTCATCTCCCACAAATCCGGGCATGGGTAATTTAACTATGTTCAAATGATTCCCGTCCTGGTCCTTTGATTCAAGCAGCAGTTCATAGTTTTCCTTTAAGATGGGATAGTTCTCATCGGTTTTATCTTCCTCATAAGCGCATAAAATCGTCGCAGGATCTACAAAACGGGCAATATCATCAACATGCCCATCCGTATCATCTCCGGCTATCCCTTTCTTGAGCCAGATGATATGGTCTGCTCCGAGATATCCTTTCAAATAATTCTCGATCTCCTTCCTGCTCAGATGAGGATTTCTATTCTTATTCAAGAGGCACTGCTCTGTGGTCAAAAGTGTCCCTTTGCCGTTCACATCTATGGAGCCGCCTTCAAGCACGATACCTGGATTGAAATATTCAAGTTTCATTTTCTGATTGATCATCCAGGGAATTCCTGTATCTCTCATAAGCTCCTGGTATTTTTTTCCCCATGCATTGAAAATCCAGTGTACCATGGCAAGTTTTCTTTTGATCTTATCTGTCACGAATATGGGACCGTAATCACGGATCCAGACATCTGCGTAATCGAATATTATGAAATTTATTTTTCCAGGATCAATGCCATTTTTTCCCAATAGTTTCATTGCTTTTTGTTTCATGCCCTCATCTTTTACAAAGAGATTCACATCCTCACTCTCATGGATAGCCTCTATGATCCTGATATATGCCTTTTCAACCTTTTCGACTTGCGGAAAGGTCTGAGGGTCATAAGGCCATGCAAGCCATATTGCATCATGCTTTTCCCATTCCGCAGGCATGCTATATCCTGATTCCCGGGGCGTTAAATCCAGACCATCCTTTTGCATCAGGCTACCTCATTTTTCTAACCACTGGAAAGTGACCTGTAGGTATCAGGACGTCGATTTCTCAAAAAACCCCAGCTTTCCTGGATTCTTTTGTTCTTGCTCAGATCCAGTTCAGCAATTATCACATCTTCTTTATCTTCGCTTGCTCTTTTGAGAACTTTCCCAAATGAATCGCACACAAACGAACTTCCCCAGAATCTCAGCTCTCCTTCCTCCCCAACCCGGTTTACAGCAGCCACATGAACACCGTTCGCGATGGCGTGGGAGCGCTGAATGGTTTCCCATGCATCATGCCAGTCATCCTCAGCAGGTATGTCATCTTTTATCCAGCCGATAGCAGTGGGATAGAACAGGATGTCCGCACCTTTCAATGCAGCGATCCTTGCAGCCTCAGGAAACCACTGATCATAGCAGATAAGTACTGAAAAAGAGGCATAGCCGGTCTTGTAGACGCAGTATCCCAGATCACCTTCTTTAAAATAATCCTTCTCATAAAAGAACGGGTCATGAGGTATATGGATCTTGCGATATGTATTCATAAGCTTTCCATCAGAATCGATCACGGCTGCTGAATTATAATAATTGCCGTCCCTGGCTTTTTCAAATACAGGTACGATGATCACCACACCCAGCTCCTCTGCTAAACTCGAAAAGATCCCGGTGGAATCGCCCGGGATTGTTTCTGCAAGCTCGGTGGCATCTTTTTTTTCCTCGCGTGGAAAATACTTTGTTCGATATAACTCCTGAAGACAGATGATCTGCGCGCCTTTTTCAGCTGCGTCTTTTATTCTTTCTGCAGTCTTTTCCATATTTTCTTTGATATCCTCAGAAACGCGCGACTGAATGAGTCCTATGGTAACTCTTTTTTTTTTCTGTATCTGATATTCCTTTTTCATGCACCTGTCCATCACGACCTCAATATCAGCCTCGCGGGCTTTTGCAGCCGCTTCCTCGTTCACGATGCCTTCCTGCATCCACACTGCCTTTGCCTTTATCTTTATTGCCTCCTCCACGATCGGTGGCACAGCCTCAGAACGCCTGAAGATATCCACAACATCCACTTTCAGGGGTATGGAAAGGAGGTCTGGATAGCATTTCTTACCTTCCCACTCTTCCAGGTTCGGATTCACAGGGATGATATTGTATCCATGCGCTTCCATGAAGCTTGAAACAGAATGGCTCGGACGCTCAGGATTATCAGATATCCCCACTACTGCTATGTTCCTGTAACTTAAAATCCTCTCTATCGACATGTTATTTCAGATTCTTAAGGGCATTGATCTCATCTGTTAATGCCTTTTTCAGCCTTATCAAATTTATGATATATACTATCAACACAGCCCACACGATCGCAAACGCTGCATATAAATAATACATGTAATATATTCTATTCTCTTATTACATAAAGGTTATTAACATCAAAGATCAAGCCAGATTCTATTGAACCAAAATAAAATAAAACCTCCAAGACTTGTTGCGTGGGAGCTTACCAGTGCCTGCAACCTTGCATGCATCCACTGCAGGGCGTCTGCTGTCAAAGACCCTCTGCCGGATGAACTCTCCACTGATGAAGCAAAGCATTTTGTGGATGAACTCGTAGAATACAGACCTATCATAATCCTCACAGGAGGCGAGCCCCTGCTCAGGGCTGATGTATACGATATCGCCAGGTATGCTTCAGGGCACGGACTGCGCGTGGTGCTTGCAACCAACGGGACACTTCTTACACAGGATATCGCCCTGAGGCTGAAAGCCGCAGGCATACAGAGAGTGAGCATCAGCATAGATGGTTCCACTCAGGCAACACATGATGATTTCAGAGGAGAGCCAGGAGCATTTCAGGCTGCGCTGAACGGTATCGAAGTTCTGAAAAAAGAAGGGATTGGCTTCCAGATAAACACCACGATCACAAAAAGGAATCTTGAAGAGATCCCCGGTATCTATGAACTTGCCCTTGATCTCGGAGCGGAAGCGCTCCATATATTCTTGCTTGTCCCAACAGGAAGGGGCGAGGAATCCGAAGAAATACCGCCTGATGAGTATGAACGCGTGCTCAACTGGTTCTATGATAAGAGCAAAGATGCGCGCATTCAGCTGAAAGCCACATGCGCTCCGCATTATTTCAGGATCATGCGCCAGCGCGCAAGGGCTGAAGGCATCAGGATAACAAGGGAAACGCACGGGCTTGAGGCAATGACAAAAGGGTGTCTTGGAGGCTCAGGTTTCTGTTTTGTCTCAAGTAAAGGCGATGTCTATCCATGCGGATACCTGCCTGCGCTCGCAGGAAATATAAAGCAGAAGCCTTTCAAAACCATCTGGGAAAAATCAAAGGTGTTCAGCGACCTGCGCGACACGAGCATGCTCAAAGGAAAATGCGGCATCTGCGAGTACCGCAATGTGTGCGGTGGATGCAGAGCGCGTGCATATGCTTCAACAGGTGACTATCTGGACGAGGAGCCGTACTGCGTCTATGTTCCGGTGAAAGCATGATCTCTCTGGATGATACCGATAAGAAGCTATTGAACGCTCTTCAGCTCGATCTTCCGCTGGTGCACAGACCCTTCAAAGAACTGGGAAATGCTCTTGGACTGGAGGAGGAAGAGGTGATCGGGCGCATCAAAAGGCTGTCCCGGGAAGGTGCCATCAGGCGCATAGGTCCGATAATCAGCACCAGGAATACCGGGGGCAAAAGCACGCTTGTTGCGATGAAGGTGCCTGAGGAAAGGATAGAGGAAGTGGCTCAGATCATCAACCAGTACGATGAGGTATCGCACAACTACCTTCGCCCTGCGAACTACAATATCTGGTTCACGCTATCTGCAGAGAGCGAAGAGAGGCTGCAGCAGATACTCAGAGAGATCAGGGAAAAAGCCGGCTGTGAACTCATCAATCTCCCCACGAAAAGACTGTTCAAGATCGGTGTGAAGTTCAATATCAGATAGCGACCTCGGCGCGGATGATCCCCTCACAGCAGGTTATATTAAAGGATAGACAATATTGTAAGATACAGTAGAGCCGGAGATAAAGATAATACAAAGGGGCAACTTATGAATGAACTGGAAGAATTGCGGGAAACCAGGGTATCTTTTAAAGATCTTTTTGAATTCGTGCCCGATGCTCTCGTTGTTGTTACCCGGGAAGGCAGCATCGTGCAGATCAATAAGCAGGCTGAGATAATGTTTGGTTATAGCAAAAATGAGCTGCCTGGCACAGCGGTTGAGGTCTTGATACCGGAACGCTTCAGAGAACTGTATATCGAACATCTCAGCAAAAATATGTCTTCTTCCCGCCCTCTGGAATCTGGTCTGGAATTATATGGCAGAAAAAAAGATGGGACAGAATTTCCCGCAGCCGTATCTATCGGACAGCTGCAAACCGAGAAAGGCATGGTGGCTGTAAGCCTGTTCCGTGATATCACAGAACACAAACATATAGAAGAAACACTGCGAGAGTCGGAGATCAGATTCAGATCCGTGGTGCAGTCAGCAATAGACGCGATTATTCTGGCTGATAGTGATGGGAACATCATTTCATGGAACAAAGGCGCCAGAATCGTATTCGGGTATGAGGAAGAGGAAGTCCTGGACAAACCGCTCACGATTTTAATGCCTGAACGCTACAGGGATGCGCATATTAAAGGACTGGAACGGGTTCGCACCACAGGTAAGAGCAGTTATATTGGAAAAATAAGTGAAATGCACGGGTTGAGAAAAGATGGAAACGAATTTCCTCTTGAGCTTTCCCGCGCAGCCTGGAAGGCGGGAGATAAAACATTCTATGGCGGCATTATCCGGGATATAACAGAGCGCAGGCAATCCGAGGAGGCGCTGCGTGCAAGCGAAATGAAATACAGGGGCATTTTTGAAAATGCTGTCGTAGGTATCTTTCAGATCTCACTTGAAGGTCGCCTGCTTGCTGCAAACCCATCAATTACAAAAATGCTCGGGTATGGGTCGCCTGAGGAACTTATAGCCGAGATCACGGATTTCCGGAAATTCTTTGTCGAACCTGGATCACGTTTGCAGTTGTTGCGCACGATTCGTACAGGTGGTATATTAACTGATTTCGAAGCCCAGATCGGCCGCAGGGACGGCAGTAAATTCTGGGTTTTGATGAATGCCACCTCTCTGCGCGATTCCAGCGGCAATGTCACGGGCTTGCAGGGGATGTGGATGGACATAACCGACAGCAAGAGGGCTGAGAGGAATTTTCAGGGGCTTATAGAGAGCTTACCCGATGCCATCGTTGCGGTCGATAAGGATTTCAATATCCTGCTCGTGAATGCTCAGACTGAGAAGATATTTGGTTACACCCGCAAAGAACTGCTTGGCAAACCTTACGATCTGCTGATACCTGAACGATTCAGGGAAGCACATGCCAGATACTGCGCCGATTATTTTTCACAGCCTTCAATTAAGACAATGTCCCTTCATCGCAGCGCGATGGCAAAGCATAAGGACGGGTCTGAGTTCCAGGTAGAGATCAACATGAGTCCATTTGAAACAGAAGAAGGAATCATTGTAGTAACCGATATCCACGAGATCACCAGAAAATGACCGCTATGAAGCGTTCTTGGGAATTGCAATCCTTGGGAACAGTCTTCTGGTCTTCTTGAACTCTCGCGCTTTCTTGACCTGTGTTGCATAATCGAACATCCATCCTTCATTAATAAAAATAGTACCATCCCTTATTGTTTCTTTGCTCAGACTCCCGGCTCCGAACTCCATGAGCAGCTGGATCGTAGCTATGCTTGCTGCACTATATTCATTCATATCCCTGTTCTCGGTCACAATATCATGGAGCAGCATTTTGAATAAGGTTCTGAATTTATTTGCAGGTATGAATTGTCTTTCGCTTACTTTCATGAGAACATTGATTTCAATGAGGTTGCTCGTCAACTCATTTATTCTATCCTCACTCCAGTTCTCTGCAGGATAATCTGTGATTTCATATGCATCCCATACGTTCTGCAGGTTTTCTTCTATCTCTTTCTTATTTTCAATCCTTTTCAGAGCATATTCTGAGGATTTTAGCTCAGGTATGGTATAGATGTAATGCCTCAAAAGATTTCTTAGCTTCTCACCGTCCACCCCTTCCACCATCTTCAGATTTTTAAGAATCTCATATTCTATGTCGCTGAGGTCTGCGCAAACTTTCGGCATTTTACACCTTTTATTAAACTTCTTTTCATGATTAATAAATCATTCATTCGATCAACTGTATTCCAGACCTGCATCTATCCTGTAATTTCGGCGCGATCTAAAATCTGTTATGGAAAGCCTTTTAATCTTTCGAATTCTACTAAAAACACATGGGGATTACAAAATGAGCAAAAATTCCGATCCTGAAGTATACTGTTCTACTGGCATTGCAGTATGTAAGGACATTGACACCAGGCAAATGTGCATCTGCGGCGGCTGCGCTGTCTGGCAGGATTATGATTTGATAAGCAGGGAGCCAGCGTATTATTTCTGCAAAAATGGGAGGGCAAGATAATTATTAAGATGGTTCAGGACACCGAGGAAAACAGGAAAAAATGCATTTGCCAGGATTGCCCAAGTTATCCCCACGACTGCAGAGGAGAGATTCTGTATTGTGGCAGGGATAAGAGCGCCTGTGAAATCAAAGCAAGAGGATGTAATTGCATTAACTGCAGGGTTTATTATGAAAATAAACTGCAAGGATTATTTTTTTGTGATAAAGAAGAAGCTGGAATGAGCAATACGCTGATGCGAAAGAAAAGGTCTTATGAAGATGATTCATTTTATCAAACAATAGTGGATATCAAAGATATGGCAGCCAGAGGGGAAAGCGTGGTATGCGCAATGGGATCCCTGAAAAAACTCCCTTTTTCTCTTGATGACCTGCATTTTATTCCTGCACAGATAGACAGGATTCCTTTAAATAGAGAAGATGAAGTGAGTACTGAAGTTTGTATCGGACCCTATGCAAAAAAACCATTAAAAGCCTCTTCTCCGATCATGATTTCAGGGATGAGTTTCGGTGCGGTTTCAAAGAATGTCAGACTGGTGATCTCACAGGTTGCATCAAAGTTAAAAATTGCTTTCAACTCGGGTGAAGGTGGAGTTTTAGAAGAAGGGATCAAAAATGCAAAGGATTACCTTATTGCCCAGTACGCTACAGGTCGATTCGGTATCAATGAAAACATATTGAAGCAGGTCGCGGCTGTAGAGATTCGATTTGGGGAGGGAGCTTATCCAGGTAAAGGGAGTTATCTGCCTGCAAGCAAAGTAACTCCAGAAATTGCGAAGATAAGAGGCTTAAAGAGCGGCGAAGCTGCATATTCTCCGGCCCATCATGTTGATATAACCACCAGGCAAGAACTTAAAGAAAAAGTTTCCTGGCTGCGTGATATCACGGATGGTATTCCCATCGGTGCGAAGCTGGGGTGTGGAAATATTGAAAACGATATTGCGGTCCTGGTTGATGCCGGAGTTGACTTTATCGCTCTTGATGGTTTTGGCGGAGGCACCGGGGCTACGGATTTTTATGTGAGGGAAAACGTGGGCATTCCGATTTTTGCAGCGCTGCCCCGTGCGTTTAGAGTGCTTTCAGACCTGGGTGCTAAAGATAGGATCTCTCTTATCGGAGGAGGAGGCTTGCGAACCTCCGCTGATTTTGCCAAATGCCTTGCTCTTGGGGCGGATGCTGTTTACACAGGTACAGCTGCCCTGATCGCAATAAATTGCGAGCAGTACAGGATCTGTTATACCGGCCTGTGCCCCACAGGTGTGACCACCACCAATCCGCTACTTGTAAAACAGGTCAACATTGAAAGAGGTATTGAAAAACTATCCAATTTTATCAATATATCAACCAGAGAAATAGCCAATCTCACCAGGATCGCTGGAAAAGATGATGTTAACAAACTTGACAGCGATGATCTCGTTTCATTGAATAAGGACATGGGGATCATTACTGGTACAAGATGGCTGAACGGGGAATATTCAAAATAACGAAATCAAGAGGAAGGTTGAATTCTTACTTCATTTTCAATGAGTATAATATCATTATCATCCCCAATGTGAACAGAGGTATTCTTATCAGGTGAGCATGGACTACTTCCAGACCCAGGATATGCAATACAAATTCTTCGAAAAGATTGGACAGAGCTATGAGAAAAAAGCCCGTGCACAGGGTTAATAAAACCTTATCTTTATTTTTTCTATATGCTTTGTAACCCAGCCAGCCAACATAAACTCCTATTGCAAATGAAATAAGACTCAAAAAAGAAAGAAAAATATGCATCATATTGTTTCACTGAGTTTTTTCCATATGTCTCTCAATTTCTCACTCTCATCCAACATAAAGTGTACTTTGATATTTTCTGCGTCTATTGTGAGAATTATCTTATTAAACTTTGCACGATATATTTTTAAATGATGCCCTTCCGAACTGAGTACCATTTTATTTATTTTAATAAGCCCCTCATTTTCAAGATAACTCAAGATCCTGTATGTGGTAGATAGAGGTATATTCAATGTGCTGCTGAGCTCGTTGGCTGACTTTTCAGATTCGATGAGTGAAAGGAGAATCTTTTTACTGTTTTCATTAGTCAATATCGAAATAATAGTTTGATCTATGGACATTAGGATAAACTCTTTTTCTTTGCTGGAGTGAACCCCTTTTTGTAGATAATCAGTTAAGCAACTATATTTAAACTTAACGCCATTTCAAAAATCCTCATTCTCATGGATTGAGAATTATGTATAAACTATATCTAAAGATACAAACCAAATGATTGATCGTGATCAAAACAATTTGGATAGGATGGAAAGAATGAAAAACGGTAAACTCATTCTTTTGATTATAATTTTTGTTTTGCTAACAAGTTTATCCCTCACACTTGCACAACCAGAAGCGCCCAGAGAAAGAGAGATCACGATCGAAGCATATAAGTTCGCCTATAATCCCGAGATCATCGAGGTTAACCAGGGGGACAAAGTAACGATCAGGTTCATAAGCACAGATGTGCACCACGGCTTATACATCGATGGCTATGAGCTCAAGACAGATGCCATACCCGGACATGAGGGGGAAATCACATTCGTAGCCAACAAGACTGGAAAATTTACAATGCGCTGCTCTGTAACCTGCGGAGCTTTCCATCCGTACATGATCAGTTATCTGAAGGTAAAGCCTGATTACAGGCTCTTCGGCTCGATTCTTCTCGCACTTATCTTATTCCTGAGTTCAATCGTACTGATGGTCAGGAAGGAAAGATGATCACAATAGAAGATCTGCACTGGAATGAAATTAAGGAAAATATCTGTGGTCACTGCGGGGCATGCGTGCCCTTTTGCGACTGGGAAAAATGCAAAGGTAATATCGAGGAGGAGAAGTTCGGCACGTGCAATATATGCTACCTCTTCTGTCCCAGAACCTCTTCAAGTGCTATAAATTATAAAACAGGTGCTGACGCGAGTTTTTCTATAAAAGCGTATAACAGCGTGAAATCTATTGAAGCTTCAGGGAGCGCACAGGACGGAGCATTTATCACGACGCTGCTGAAATTTCTGCTGAGAGAGAAAATAATAGATTCGGCAATTCTAACAAAAAAGAATGAAGAATGGAAACCGGTTCCATTCATAGCGACCACAGAAAAAGATATTGAAGATGCGTCCGGTTCAAAATATGGTATATCTCCTTCTCTTTCACTTTTAAAAGAAGCTGTTGATAAATACGAAAAAATAGCATTTGTTGGGCTTCCATGCCAGATCAGGGCTTTGCGAAACGTGCAGTTACAGAAAAAGCATAAGCTCAATGCTGAAAAGATCATTCTTGCCATAGGACTGTTTTGCAGGGAGAATTTTTTATTTGAAGGTCTGAAAGGTTTTGTCGAAAGGGAAGGGGTTCAGATGACAGGAGTGAAAAAATTCGACATAAGTGCAGGAAAATTTAGAATATACTCAGATTCCGAAATCATAGAAAAACCTGTGCGTAATCTGGATGAACATGTCTGGCCAGTATGCCATGCCTGTGTGGATTTCACATCAGATTTTTCGGATATATCGGCTGGCTCAGTAGGGTCGAAAAAAGGGAATACTACTGTGCTCATCAGATCAGAGCTTGGAAACAAATTGTTTGGAAAAATGATGGAGAAGAATCTCATTATCGTTGAAAATGAAGTGGACATATCTCAAATAGAGAAACTTGCAAATGATAAAATGAAGAACATTGAAAATCTCTCAGATGATGTCAAAAAAATATTATTATGCTGACAGGAAGGTCAAACCATGAAAGACAAGATACTTGGAATATTTCCTCTGGACTGGAGATATGATATCACCTCATTACCTTATGTTCGCAGTGTACTCAAGAGCAGATGGGTTCCCTTCCTTATCATAGTATTCAACCTTTTCTTTTTCACAATTATACTGATGGCAGGAGTTGTGGGAGGAGTCTCGGCCGGCAATTATAACTTCGCAATAATGTTCGTCTGGATACTTTGGTGGGTAATGCTGATGCTCGTATTTGTGCCCTTCTTCTCAAGAATCTGGTGCAGCACATGCCCGCTTCCAGCCTTTGGAGAATGGATACAGAGGCTGGGTTTCTTAAAAGTAAGAAATAAGCTATTTGGACTCAACAGGAAATGGCCGAAACAATTAAAGAACATGTGGCTTATGAATTTCTTATTCCTGGGGACAACATACACAACTGGTTTCCTGACCACCCGTCCAATAGCAACGTTCATTCTTTTGATGGCAATAATCCTGGGCAGCGTGGTATTGAGTACGGTGTTTGAGAGAAGGAGTTTCTGCTTATATTGCTGTCCGGTGAGCGGTTTCCAGGGTCTGTACTCAAACATTGCCATGACAGAGATACGGTGCAAGGATCCCGAGGTATGCAGAAATCACAATGTCTCTACCAGAGCTAAAGCGTTAGGGTGCGACTATCAGCAAAGAGATTGTGTGCGTGGAAATGAAAATGGCTATGCCTGTCCATGGCTGGAGGTTCCTTTTAATCAAAACAGAAGGAATACCTACTGCGGGATGTGCTTTGAATGCTTCAAGACATGTCCATATGATAACATGGCCTTCAACTTAAGGCCGCCAGCTACTGATCTGGTTTTAGATAAAAAGCGCGGTCTTGACGAAGCCTGGAAGGCCTTTATGATGCTTGGAATAGCTATATTCTTCTTCCTGATAATGCAGGGTCCTTTTGGCTTCTTAAAGGATTGGGCAAATGCAAAAACCCTTGCAGGCTATCTATCATACATAAGCGTGCATTCTACCTTCAATCTCCTGATATTTCCCGGCATATTCTTTGTTTTTTCCTATGCTTCCCATGCCCTTGGAAGAACGGAATTGCCTCTCAAGAGGGTATTTATCAATTTCTCCTACACGCTCGTGCCTTTAGGGTTAATGGCATGGATAGCTTTTAGCGTGGGCATAATTTTCGCCAACGGTAGCTATCTGATACATGTGATCTCTGACCCCTTTGGCTGGGGCTGGAATTTATTAGGAACCGCGAACTTCCCCTGGACGCCCTTTATGACCGGGATGGTACCTTACATGCAGATAGGCGGGCTGCTGCTTGGTCTTGCACTATCGCTTGACATAGGTTTCAAAATAGCCAGGCAGACCTTCAAGAACAGAGATGAAGCAGTCATGGGATTTTATCCCATAGCTGCCTTCCTGACCGTTACTACCATGTTTTTGATGTGGCTCTTTACAGGATAGGGAAGAGGTGAAACAATGCAAAAGAAACAGATCGTGGAAATCATTGCAGGGCTAATGATAATCACAGCCACAGCTGGCGCAATTGCAGGAACGTTTCTGTATGAGGACATGTTGAACAATGAACGCAAGACCATTGTGATCCTGGCTCTGGCTCTGGAGTTTGGCAACTGGAGTCCACCTGAAATAAAGCTGGTGGAGGGAGAACCGGTTCGGTTAAAGATCAGAAATACCGATACAGTGACCCATGGCTTTGCCGTCCCGGAGCTTGGAATAGGCATAGATGAACCTGTGGAGATAAAAGCAGGTCATGTAGCCAAAATAGATATCACCCCGACCAAGAAAGGTACATTCCTTTATGTTTGCACTGTATGGTGCAGCAAGCAGCACCCGAAAATGGTTGGAAGAATAATAATCTCGGAGAAGTGAGGATTGATAGTATGAGTTCAAAAGGAATATTCATATTCAAAGCAATGTTAGGCATATTGGTTTTCTGGGCCACCCTGTCAGCGCAGGCTGCTGCAGAGGAACTTCAGATCAGCTATTCCTGTGCCAGCTGTCATGAGGACAGGTATAATGAATGGACGCGCTCAATGCACGCACTGGCAGTCAGCGATCCTATTTTCAGGGCAGCTTATACGAGAGCGATCATATCCAACCCTGAATACAGGGATTATTGCCTTACCTGCCACTCCCCTACCACAATGAGAACAAAAGACTACAACTTTTCAAAATCCATATCACTTGAAGGCGTTACATGCATCTTCTGCCATACCGTAGACGGAGTTAATAAAAACAGTTATGTTTTTGGTAAGGTCGACCTGATCAGAGGTCCATACGGCGACTCGAAGACTGATGCGCATGCATCAGAATATTCTGATCTGCTCACAAAATCAGAGTTCTGTGCGGGATGCCACGAATTCTCAATGAACGGCGTGCCTATCTCTGAGACTTACTCAGAATGGAAGGAAGGTCCCTACGCAGCTGAAGGTATACAATGTCAGGACTGTCACATGGAGGCAATACGCGGATTTGCAGCAAAGGACGGAGTTGAGCGGGAGAAGGTCTACAGGCATTTCTGGTACGGAGGACATTCAGGGCAATTCCTGGAAAAAGCTTTCAAGATGGAATCTCAGATTCAGCGCAAAGGAAACAATGCTAAAGTTACGCTCAGCATTACCAATAGCAATGTAGGCCACAAAATCCCAAGCGGTTTCCCATACCGAAAGGTGATCCTGAATTTCATGGCAACGAACGGGGAAGGAAAAGAGATATTCGCTGATGAGAGGGTGTATACAAAGACTCTTCATGACCAGTATGGCAATGAGGTGTACGACTTCTGGAAAGCATCCTCCATAGCTATGGATAATAGAATCAAGCCAAAAGAGACCAGAACAGAGGTGTTCGAGTTCGAGCTGCAGGATGGCACGGATAAACTGGAAATCCAGGCAACTCTGAACTACCAGCTTGAAGCTGAGGTTGTCTCAATATCAAAGGAAATCATGAACGTTGAAATAGCAAAGATAAAAGAGGCAAAATGGTTGAATGAGGCACCGGTCTCAAGTCCAGCCACAAAAGAGATGCCAGCTCCTGGATGGATCGGATTCGTTGTTGCATTGATAGCAGCCGTATTGTTCATCAGAAGAAAGAAGCCAGAAAAGGGAGAAAGGTCTGATGATATCTAGAAGGACATTTTGGGCAATGTTTTTCGTGATAGGAGTAGCGGTTGCTGGCTCGGCGCTGAGCGGGATGCCGACTTCCACGTTAGGTGAGATCTTTTTCCTGGGTAAGGATTTCTCAGGTGAGGTTGTGAACTCTGTAGGCATTCCTGTGGTTGGAGCAAAGGTACATCTTGTTCCTGCATCAGCTATCAACATGGCGCCGATCACGGCGAGCGAGATTTATTATCCTCCATACCGTGCGGAATCCTATGATGAACCTCTTGAAGATGCCATCCGGGTAAAGGGGACGGAATTTCCAAATGCAATTACAGATACTGAGGGCAAGTTCATCATCCCTGAAGTGCCTGATGGGAAGTTCTTTGTTCATGTGACCCCGGCCGAGAGGGATGCTGAGCACTTGCCCGGAGGAGACAGGAGCAGGATTGCCTATGAGGCCGAATCTCTTCGAGGAACCTCTGTAACCATAAAGGTCTCAAGCCGTCCTCCTATTGATGCAATCTATGTGGGCAGCTCAACCTGTCTCAGCTGCCATCCGAAGCTTGAAACCCTGAAGCAAACCGGTCACAAGCTATCGTTGACCGTACCCGGAGCTCCAGGGCGGCTGCAGGACCACTCGAAGTACCCGGATTACTTCAAATCGCTTCCGAAGTTCAAGGAAACTGACCGTTACACTGACGGTACACGCCTTGAACTGGGAGACTACGATCCTGCGAGGGGGTCAGATAAATTCAAGATAAGGGAATTCAGCGATACCAGGCTGCCAATAGATACAGTATATTTCGATGTGTATCTGTGGAAGAGCAGGGGAGACGGGAAATATTATATCACTATTGCAAACAGGCTCAACCCCGGGGATCCAGATAGCCCTGCGCACATGGAAGTTAAACTGCTGTATGGCGGTGCGGTTCACAGGCAGAGGTTCATCGTCTCTGTTCCGCCCAATCTGGGGGAGCGAAAAGGCTGGTATGTAGTGCTTCATTTCAACCCGGATGGGAGCGACGAAAGATTGAACAGAGAAAGACGTGTCTGGGAGGATTTCTATTTAAGCCAGTTCTGGGATCCGGGCAGGGATGGCATATACGGCACTGCAGATGATGTGATCAAAGCGCCGCCGGTGAACAGCCAGACCTTCCAGACCATGTGTGCTGCCTGTCACGTGACCGGCTGGGAGAGATATATGGATCCTGCCACAGGACAGTACCTGGTGCGAGGCGTAAATGACCCGGGCGGAGAGTTGAATATAGATGACGACCCGGAGATGGACGAGATCAATATCGGCTGTGAGAAGTGCCATGGTCCGGGTTCAAAGCATACTGGATCGCCAGGACGCTATATTGTGAATCCCAAGCTTCTTTCATCAGAGCGGAGCAGTGTAATCTGCGGAAGGTGCCATGATAGGCGGCAGGGACACGGGGGTGAAATTGACGGCATCCAGCCGATCAATGAAAAAGGTGAGTTCATAAGACCAGGAGAGAGCCGCAACACAATGCTTACAGATTACAGCGATCCAGAAAAAAAGGGACCGCAGCCGAATGTAGATATGTGGCCTGATGATATCAACTCAAAAAAACCCAACCAGCAGTATTCAGATTTCATAAAGTCGAAGCTCTATAGAAATGACAGACTGCTGGTTGCCTGCACAGACTGCCATAACACTCACGGCGGAACACCTTACCGCCGCTTGCTCAATAACGACCCGGATGACTCCTCCTCTCCTCTGTGCCAGAAGTGTCATGCTATAGACATCATACCCCACATGGAAAACAGGTTCGGTGCCAAAATGAAAGGTCAGCTAACTCGCTGTATAGATTGTCATATGCCAGGAACTGCGATTGACATGCAGGGAGGTAGTTACGGAGGCTTCATCAAGATCCCTCCATATAACAGCTCGGCAGAAGAGGACAGGAATGTCTACTGGGAAGGCCACATCAACTCGCATACGTTCAAAGTACCTTTCAAGAATAATGTAGGTGTCGTGGGGATAGAGCCGGGCAAGGCGATGTTTATTCCCTATGTGAACAAATGCGGAGGCTGTCACTTTGTGTATAAGTTGCCGTATAAATGAAATTTCTTAACAATCAGGGTATTATTAGTATTTATTTCTGGTTTTAAAACCTTATCATAAGGTTTGCTTGAGGCCTGGTTCGTTGTATATTTAATGAATAATCATAAATGTAATAATTAATATACAAAGAAAATCTTATATACAGGAAAAAACATTAAGGCATTACCCGAGGGGTTACAGAAGTGCGATTATTCGAACTCAACTGCATAACTGAAGGTACAAATAAAAAGATTAAAAAGGGTGAATATTATGGTCAAAAAAACTGAAGAAAGAAAAGAAGAGAAAGAAGAAAGAAAGGACATGTTCAAGACATGGGCTGATAGCTACACAGCAGTTTCAAAAATGTGGGAGGATTCCTACTTAAAGTTATACAGACCATGGATTGAATCCACAGGAGAGATGTTCGATAAGGCAGCTCAAATCTCAAAGCAAGCTGCACCTGAGCAATACAAGGAGTTCTATGACGAATGGGTGAAAACATATCAGAACACCATTGGTGATTATTATCCCATCCCGACTCTGAAGTCCAATAAAGAGACGCTTGAGAAACTCCTCACAAGTGCAGAAGAATCGAACGGGATATACAGATCATGGATCGCCGAGTTAGAGGACAATTCCCAGAAGACGAGGGAAATACTCAAAGGCGAAACAGACCCTGCAAAATACAAAGAGTGCTATGATATGTGGATAAAGTCGTATGAAAAGATTTTCGATGAAATTCTGGCACTGCCGACCAGGGAAAATATAAAAGTGATATTTGAAAATTACACAGGGGTACCAGATATCTATTCAGAGACCTTTGTGCAGATATCAAAACTGTGGAAGAATACATACGCAAAGCTCTACGCTCCGTGGAGAGAGTCCATAGCCAGGCTTTCTGAGAAAGCTGCAGAGATCTCTAAAGGAGGAGCGGGTCCTGAAGCATATAAAGAATTTCATACCCTGTGGCTGAATACATATCAGGAGACCTTTGGCACCATGTTTGATGTCAGGCATGCGCAGCCTTCAAAAGAGGTTTTCGAGAATTTCGTGCAAAGTGCGAACATCTATCTGAACTTTTACAAGTCATGGATAGCTGCGCTTGAAACACTGGAAGTCAATGCCAAAAAGCTATCAAAACAGACAAATGATCCAAAAGCATTTAAAGAATTTTATGATCTATGGGTAAAAACATATGAAAAAGCTTTTGACAGCTTCTTTGAGGATACGCTCACAGTCAGCCCGCTGAAAGAGACCCTGGAGCCTGTAAAGAATGCAGCCAGGATGTATGCAGACACAATTACCAGGATCTCCAGGCTGTGGTTGGAATCGTATTCCAGCTCCACAAGCCGGGCTTGAATCCGAAAAAATCCAGCATACCTAGAGAGGTGAATTATTATGGCTAAAAAAACTGAAGAAAGAAAAGAAGTAAGCGAAGAAAAGCAGGACATGTTCAAGACATGGGCTGATAGCTACACAGCAGTTTCAAAAATGTGGGAGGATTCCTACTTAAAGTTATACAAACCATGGATTGAATCCACGGAAGAGATGTTCGAGAAAGCGGCTCAACTCTCAAAGGAATCTTCTCCAAGGCAGTATAAGGAGTTCTATGATGATTGGGTAAAAACATACCAGAACACCTTTGGAAAATATTACTCGCTCCCGACTCTGAAATCCAATAAAGAAACGCTTGAGAAACTCCTTACAAGTGCAGAAGAATCGAACGGTATATACAGATCATGGATCACCGAGTTAGAGGATAATTCCCGGAAGACAAGGGAGATACTCAAGGGCGAGGCAGACCCTGCAAAATACAGAGAATGCCATGATATGTGGATAAAATCGTATGAAAAAATATTCGATGAAATCATGGTACTGCCTGTCATGGAAAGTACAAAAGAGATATTTGAAAAATACACAGGTGTTCCTGATATCTACTTTGGGAGCTTTGTCCAGATGTCAAAACTATGGAAGAATACATACGCAAAGCTGTACGGGCCGTGGAGTGCGTCTATAGCCAGGCTTTCAGAGAAAATGGCAGAGCTCTCCGCGGGAGGAGCAAGCCCGGAAGCCTATAAGGAATTCTATACAATATGGATGGAAACGTACAAAGAGACCTATGAAAAGTATTTCCAGTCTGTTCAGCCATCAAAAGAGGTATTTGAAAGCTTCGTGCATAGCACCAGCATTTATCTGAACATGTACAAGTCCTGGATAACAGCACTTGAAAAAATGTCGAAAAAGGCTGAAGAGCTATCAAAAAAGACCACAGACCCGGAGGCTTATAAGGAATTTTATGATCTCTGGGTAAAAATGTATGAAAAGGCATTCGAAAGCTTCTTCGAGGACATGCCTGTTATGGGTCCAATGAAAGAGCTCATGGACCCTGTCAAGAACATGGCAAAGATATATACAGACACCTTTGCCAGAATGTCCAAGATGTGGATGAAATAGGTTCATACCTAAAAAGCAGGGTTTGAGTATGGAAAAATCCAATTTTGAATCCACACAGGAAATCTTTGACATGTGGTTGAAGACCTACGAAGCCACTTTTGGCAGGATAGTTGAAATGCCTGCCATGGGTCCAACAAGGGAGAGATCCGAAAAAATGATGAAGGGTTTTTCCCTTTTCGCTGAACTCTCTTCAACCTGGATGGATTCCAATGTGAATTTCCAGAGCGTGTTCATGGAAGCAATGCGCAGAGTGCGAGAAAAGACTGCAAACGAGATGGAGGGAGAGATCAATCCTGAGAAATATAAAGAATTTTACAGGATCTGGATCGAGACATACAGCGAGACATTCAAGGAATTCCTGAAATCCGGGCATTTTGCTTCTGACATGGGGAAATTCATGTCATATTTCATGGAATTTCAGAAGTTCAACCGGGAAATGCTCGAGGAGAACTATCTGAAACCCATGAATCTTCCCACGAAGACTGAGATCGATGAGATAAACAAAGAGCTGTATTCTCTGAAGAAAAAGGTTAAGGAGTTAGACCGCGTAATAAAAGAGCTATCTTTGATGAACCCATCTAACAAGGATGAAATTCTTTAGGTTCATCTAACTGAGAAAATGATGCAAGCTTTGTAAGGAGACTATATGAAGGAAGCTAACTTAATTGATTTTGAAAAATTCAAAAGAGGGATGGAACTATTCCTGGAACCACCTGATTTTTCAGTGGGAACAACGCCTTCCGAGATCATCTTTACCGAAGATAAGATGAAACTTATCCATTATATCCCGGCCGTTGAAAAACCATATGCAGTTCCAGTACTTGTGGTGTATGCACTTGTGAATAGATACTACATCCTGGATCTTCAGCCCGATAAAAGCGTAATAAAGAAGCTTTTGGATGAGGGTTTTGATGTCTACATCATTGATTGGGGATATCCTTCAGGTACTGATAGATACCTTACGATCGACGACTATGTGAATGGTTATATAAACAATGCTGTGGATAAGATAAAACAGAGGTCAGGATTAGATACGATCACGCTCTTTGGCGTTTGTCAGGGAGGTACTTTTTCTGTGATGTACGCAGCACTGCACCCTGAAAAGATAAAGAACCTCGTCACCCTGGTGTCACCTGTGAACTTTGATACAGATAAAGGGCTTCTTCATATCTGGGCAAGGAGCCTGGATGTGGACAAGATCGTGGACTATTATGGAATAGTCCCTGGAGATTTCCTGAACGCAGGATTCCTTCTGACCGATCCGTTCAGGCTCATGATCGATAAATATGTGGGTCTGTTTGAGAAGATCGAGTGCGAAACAGATGATGGACAATGCGAGCTCAGAAATGAAGAAACGGTCAAGAACTTCCTCAGAATGGAGAAATGGATATTCGACAGTCCTGATCAGGCAGGTGAAACCTTCAGGCAGTTCTTCAAAGACTGCTATCAGAAGAACCTCCTCATCAAAAACAAAATGGTGATCGGTAAAACGACGGTTGATCTGAAAAAGATATCCATGCCTCTGCTTAATGTGATGGCAGAGTTCGATCATCTGGTTCCCAACGAGGCAAGTAAGCCCCTGAACGATGCAGTATCAAGTTCTGATAAAGAGATGCTGGTTTTTCCAACAGGGCACATTGGTATCTTCGTGGGCTCCAGATCTCAAAAAGATGTCTGTCCCAGGATTTCCGAGTGGCTGAAGCCCAGGTCTATCCTGAACGGGGAAGGGGAAAAAAGGCCTATTCAGACCGGAAAAAAGAGATCAGAAAGAAAACGAAACAGTCGAACATCAAGAGTGAATAAGAAATGAGACTTGAAAACAAGGTTGCAATTATTACAGGAGCAGGAAGCGGTATTGGTAGAATGACCGCACTTCTGTTCGCAAAGGAAGGAGCAAACGTCGTGGTCGCCGATGTAAATGAAAAAGGCGGCATGGAAGTAGTATCAGAGATCAAGAAAAATGGAAGCGATGCATTCTTTGCGAAACTGGATGTAACCAGAAGGGAACAATCAAAACAGATGGTCCAGGATGCGCTGGAAAAATTTGGTAGAATCGACATACTGATAAATAATGCAGGCATCATCCAGGATGCTCTTGTGACAAAAATGACAGAGGAGCAATGGGATAATGTGATTAATGTCAACCTCAAAGGAGCTTTCAACTGCATCCAGGCAGTGGTTGAGGTGATGATCAAACAGGGGAATGGTGCAATTATCAACACTGCCTCTATAGTAGGATTATTTGGTAACGTGGGTCAGACCAATTACGCTGCCACCAAAGCAGGTTTGATCGGCATGACAAAGACCCTGGCAAAGGAACTCGGGAAAAAAGGGATAAGGGTAAATGCGGTGGCGCCGGGATTCATAATGACACCCATGACCTCGAATGTTCCAGAAAAGATCCTTGAACTGATGAGGGAAAAAACCCCGCTGCGCAGGCTGGGTGAAGCAGAGGATGTTGCATATGCATATTTATTTCTTGCTTCAGATGAGGCGAAGTTCGTGAACGGTGCAGTACTTTGCGTGGACGGGGGATTAATAATCTAATCGCTTTATTATAACATGTGGAATAAAGTATAGAAGGTGAAACAATGAGCAATGCAGTAATAGTATCTGCAACAAGGACTGCAGTAGGGAAGTTCGGGGGGAGTCTGAAGGATTTCGGTCCGGGACAGCTCGGTTCTGTTGTTTTGAAAGATGCCCTCGCAAGGGCTGATGTTGAACATGGTGAGGTCGATGAAGTTATCATGGGGAATGTCCTCTCAGGTGGTCACGGTCAGAATGTGGCAAGGCAGGCTGCAATCTGGGCGGGAATCCCGAAAGAGGTTCCTTCTTTTTGTGTGAACAAGGTATGCGGCTCAGGTCTGAAATCCGTTATTCTCGGAGCACAGTCCATAATGCTGGGTGATGCTGATGTAGTTCTGGCTGGAGGAATGGAGTCCATGTCTTCGACACCTTACGCGTTGAAAAAAACCCGCTGGGGGGCAAAGATGGGCAACGACGAAGTTGTGGATCTCATGATCTACGACGGATTGTGGGATATTTTCAACAATTACCATATGGGGATAACGGCAGAGAACGTGGCGGAAAAATACGGTGTTACAAGGCAAGAGCAGGATGAATTCTCAGCAATAAGCCAGAATAAAGCTGAAGCAGCGATCAAAGCAGGTAAGTTCAAAGAAGAGATTGTCCCGATAGCGATCCCACAGCCAAAAGGCGAGCCTGTGATCTTTGATACAGATGAGTTCCCCAGGTTCGGCACGACAAAGGAGACCCTCGCAAAACTGAAACCTGCGTTCAAAAAGGACGGAACCGTAACTGCGGGCAACGCATCAGGTATAAACGATGGAGCTGCTGCAGTTCTATTGATGTCCGAAGAAAAGGCAAAAGAAAAAGGGGTTACGCCATTAGCGACCATAAAAAGCTACGGGTATTGCGGCGTGTCCCCTGAAACAATGGGCATGGGTCCTGTTTGCGCCACCAGAAAAGCTGTGGAGCGTGCGGATATAACTCAGGACAGGATTGATCTTATTGAGCTGAATGAAGCATTTGCAGCCCAGAGCGTGGCGGTCAGCAGAGAACTTGGACTGAATCCCGACAGGGTCAACGTAAGCGGCGGCGCCATAGCCCTGGGACATCCCATAGGAGCGAGCGGCACGAGAATCCTGGTCACACTTCTTCATGAATTGAGAAGAAGGAAAGGAACATACGGTCTTGCGACCCTCTGCATTGG
The DNA here is from genome assembly GCA_027460465.1 of Candidatus Methanoperedens sp. Classification (GTDB taxonomy): domain Archaea; phylum Halobacteriota; class Methanosarcinia; order Methanosarcinales; family Methanoperedenaceae; genus Methanoperedens. The sequence continues at coordinate 21,769 of JAPZAV010000172.1, forward strand.
AGGGGGTCAGGGTATTACCATGGTGATAAAGAGGTAGACATGAGAATGGGGGCAGGATTGGAAGGTAAAGTCGCTCTGGTCACAGGAGGTGCAAGGGGGATAGGACGGGCGATCGCTCTTCGGCTGGCAGAGGAGGGAGCAGACGTTGCTATTAACTATCAGTATACAAAAGAGCATGCTGAGAAGGTATCAAAGCTGATAGACCAGATCGGGACAAGAGATGAACTTGATAGACTATCCCTGATGATAGATCAGATGGATTCAAAAGAGCAGGCAAAGGAAGTGTCGAAGTTGATAGACTCCATGGGCAAGCACTCTGTCATATGCCAGGCAAACGTCAATGATTATGAGCAGGTAAACAGAATGCGAGACCAGGTTGTGGATCAATTCGGGAAAATCGATATACTGGTCAATAATGCGGGAATCGTCAGGGATAAATCTTTTGTAAAAATGACACCCCAGATGTGGACTGAAGTATTATCTGTGAACCTGGACGGCACTTTCTACTGCACCAAAGCAGTCATAGAGGGTATGCTGGAGCGGAAGTATGGCAGAATCGTGAATATATCCTCTGTAATCGGGAGGATGGGTAACCGCGGACAGGCGAACTATGCAGCCTCAAAGGCTGGAATGATAGCCCTCACCCAAACACTGGCAAAGGAATTTGCAAATAAGGGCATAACTGTGAACGCAGTGGCGCCAGGATTCATAGAAACTGATATGCTGAGATCTGTCCAGAAAGAAGTTATGGATAAAATTCTCGCCCAGATACCTCTCGGAAGACTCGGGAAGCCGTCAGAGGTAGCCGGGGCAGTGGCGTACCTGGTCTCAGAAGACGGGAATTACATCACAGGCCAGGTCATAGATATAAATGGAGGACTTTATATCTGAAAGCTTGAAAAAGTCCTGTGCGGAGGTTTTTTCCGCAATGTTTATGCATATTGGGGAATAGTCTAAAATGGAGGTTTGAGTCTTGCTGACCAAAAGAAAGACATATTCTGAGAAGTGCCCTGTTTGCGGCGGGGATATACATCCACTGGGCGAGGAAACAGTCTCTTTTGATGAACTCCCGCCCAGCGCACCTGTTCTTGCAGAGGTTAGCCCGGGTCACTGGGTAAAAGTGGTGGAACGAAAACCTCCAAGGACATAAGAACAAAACATAAAAGTTAAGAGCCAGAATGATAAGTTTGCGCCATGGTCAGGGTAATAGGTATAGATCCGGGAACAAAAAGTTTTGATTTCTGCGGTCTGGATGATGACAGGGTAATCCTGGATATATCTGTACAGACCAGGGACATAAGCAATAATCCTGCTCTGATGTCGGACATCATAATAGAAACAGGAGCCGACCTTGTGGTTGGACCATCTGGCTACGGCATCCCTGTGACCTCGATCAAAGATATCGGGGAACGGGAACTGTTCCTTATGTCGCTCATCAAAAAAGGGGATAAGAAAAGTCTGCTTGGCATGCGGAATTCCATTAACAGAATGAAACAACACGGACTTCCTGTTTTCTTCATCCCTGGCGTGATACATCTTCCGACAGTTCCCTATTACAGAAAAATAAACAAAATAGATATGGGGACTGCGGATAAGGTCTGCAGCGCTGCCCTTGCGATTCAGGATCAGGCAAAAAGGCACAGCAAGAGGTATGATGAAACCTCTTTGATAATGCTGGAGATGGGGTTTGGATACACTGCTGCAATCGCGGTAAAGAACGGGAAAATCATAGACGGTGTCGGGGGCAGTACAGGAAATATAGGTTTTCTCTCAATGGGATGTGTGGATGCAGAGCTTGCATATCTTCTTGGAGGATTTAATAAAGACCTCATCTTCAAAGGAGGGGTTGAGATGATGGTGAAAAAGCCTGAAGGATTGATGGAGAATGAAAACGCTTTGAACGCATATCTGGATGGTGCAGTTAAGGATGTCCTGTCTCTCACGGCTTCGGTAAAGCCTGAGGAGATCCTGGTCTCGGGCAGGATATCAAAGCTAAAAGGACTTTTTGAGGAATTGAAAGGACGTCTTGAGCCTTTGAAGGTAAGAAGATTGGGCGGGTTTAATGTCAGGAATATCAAAGAAGCTGCACAGGGCGCGGCACTGATCGCCAATGGACTTGCCGGAGGAAAGTTTGAGGAACTCGTTGATATGTTGAAAATAAAAGAGGCTGCCGGGACTTCGCTGGACTATATATTACTGCCCGAGATAGAGGCTCTTAAAAAAGATTATGAGATTTAGAATGTTTTTTAGCCTGCTTACTGAACCAGGAACATGGATATGAGGGCTGCATACGGGACTGCAATGTTATCGTGCCTGTTGACAGCACCTGCGATCATGCCAAAGAGGCTCCCCACAATCGCAATAGGACCTGCATAGTAAAAACCTGCAGCCGCTGCAGCGATAAAACCTGACATAGAGCCTTCCCATGATTTGTTCTTATTGAAAGGTAATCTGTGCTTTCCAAATCTTCTGCCCATCACTCCTGCAAACCCATCCCCGGCAGCGAGAACCGCGATCGCAGCGAAGCATATTTTCTCATAGATGAAAAACGAAAGGGAAAGAAGAGAGATGATGGATATGATGTACAGCAATGGCTCTATTGAAAAGCCTTCCATCTCGTTCTCCCTGTAAACCAGAGCACGGATCTCCCTGCTAATCCTGGGTTTATGGAACTCGACTGCCAGATAGACCACAAGACCTGATACAGCGAGTGAGAGTGTGAATTCTTTACCCAGGATGTCAGACCCTGCCAGGTATGGTATCAGGACGCCTGAGATATGGATTGCCTTGCGGAGCTGCACAATACTATTTTGACCTCATGGTTCTTAAAACCAGAACATTTTTATGTCCTCAAACATTCTTGGATGATATGAAAGTACTTCTGATCGGCGGCGGAGGCAGAGAACATGCCATTGCGGATGCAATCGCCCGCAGCAGGAAGAATCCGCAGCTATACGCTGCAATGAGCAGGAAAAACCCTGGCATTGCTCGCCTGTGCAAAGACTATCGCCTCATGAAAGAAACAGACCCTGAAATCGTTGATTTTGCCCTGGAACAAAGGATCGAACTTGCAGTCACAGGTCCAGAAGCGCCGCTTGCCGCAGGCATACCTGATCTTCTATGGAAAGCCGGCATTCCTGTTGTAGGACCGCGCAGGTCTGCGGCACAGATCGAATTCGATAAAGCCTGGACCCGAAATTTCATGAAAAAATACAATATCAAAGGTCTTCCCGGGTTCAGGGTGTTCAGAAAAGGTGAAAGCGGATCAGACGAATACATAGATGAACTCGGGGACGTTGTAATAAAGCCAGCGGGTCTTACAGGAGGGAAAGGAGTAAAGGTCATGGGAGACCATTTTGACATCAGGGGCGCAAAGGCTTATGCAAGAGAGGTGCTGAAGAACGACGACCTTGTCATCGAAGAGAGGCTGGTCGGAGAAGAGTTCACAGTACAGGCTTTTGTGGACGGCAGTACCCTGGCATTTGCCCCCGCAGTACAGGATCATAAAAGGGCACATGAAGGGGATAAAGGGCCAAATACAGGAGGTATGGGCTCTTACAATGATTCAAAGGACATACTGCCTTTTATGAAGGACTCAGATTACAGTGAAGCAAGGAAAATAATGAGCGATGCTGTGCGTGCTGTTAAAAAAGAGACCGGAATCCCGTACCAGGGAATCCTTTACGGTCAATTCATGGCAACTGCAGAAGGTATCTCTGTCATAGAGTTCAATGCCCGCTTTGGAGATCCTGAAGCCATGAACGTTCTTCCTCTGCTGAGCAATGATTTCCTGGAAATATGTTCTGCGATAGTGGAAGGTACACTCAACAGGCTCAAGGTCGAATTTAAAAAACAGGCTTCTGTGTGCAAGTACGCAGTCCCAGAAGGGTATCCTGATGATCCTGTCAGGGATTCTGCAGTAGAAATAGGGGATGTCAGGGATGCGCTCGTTTTTTACTCGAGCGTGTATGAAAAAGACAGTATTATATACACCACGGGTTCAAGGGCGCTTGCAGTTCTGGGGATAGCAGAAACCATCAAAGAAGCAGAAAAGAAAGCAGAGGCAGGTCTTGCCGGAATAAAGGGCAGGCTTTACTGCAGGCATGATATAGGTACGGAAGCCCTCATCAGAAAACGGATACGACACATGGAAGAATTGAGAGGAAAATCCCGGGGATGACTATCGAACCGGCCAGATGCCGAAATAAGCATTCAATACCAGAATGACTACTCCCACTGCTATTGCTATTGAGAACACCATCTTCGGATCGATCGAAACTGCAGTTTCCTCAGCATCATAGTATCTCATCAGACCTGCTGAAGACATTAAACCGCTGCCTTCTTTTTTCTTTGCCATAATCGCTGTTTATGTTTTCAATACCATTTTAATGTATCGCTGCCTTCCTTACATCAATAATAAATTATTTAACCTTTGTTCGCATTTATACAAACTGATAGGCAAATATATCAAAAGAGAGGAGAATCAGGTTTCATGATGTTGATGGAATTATTAATATTCATGAACAACAAATGATAAAGTAATGTGGGATGTATCTTGAGAATGAAGATTATTGATCAGAAAAAGATAAGAAATCCAGGCATGGAAAACAAACGCTGCAGAGATATAAATCACAGCATTCTGTTTACATGTGCGATTTCACTTTTCTTTTTTTCAATCTTGATTGGTCCTGCCTCTGCTGTTGATTATACACAAATCCAGTGGGGAAGTGGAATCTCGACAACACTTCATTTTGGTGAATCCATTGCATATAATGGATATTCTGTTGAAGCCATAACGTTCGCAGGTCCAGTGGTGTCAGACAAGTATTCGGGATCACCAGAAGACCCTGTCCTTGGGTTCGTGGGGTTAAATATATCAAAAAACGGTGTACTTATTAATACGACCGTATTGCAGCAGGGGGATTCGTATTTCACTCCTGCAGGTGATTTAAAAGTCACAGCAAAAGAGCTGCCTTCCAAATATTCACAGGACTGGGTATTCGAGAAATATGCACCATGGGTAGTATTAACGTTGAACTCGCGAGGAATACCCGATCTGGAGGTCTCCATAAATACAGCAAGCGACGAGTATTTACCCATGCCAGGTGGAGAAATTCATGCTACGATAAAAATCAGAAACAAAGGCTCGGCTGATTTAGTAAATGTTAATCTGAATCTGGAAACCCTGCTCCAGGTAAAAAGAGGAAGTTTGAAGAATTATTATGAGAGAATAGCAAAAGGAGAGTCTGTTGAGAGCGATGTTGCGCTCATGATACCGAATTCCCAGGAAAAGAAATCGTACAGTATTGGGGCTAATGTGAGTGGTTCTGATACTCTGGGAGTTTCATACTCTGCCAGAGCACTGAAGAAGATCTCGATAATACCTGAACCTGTCCCGATTCCGAAATTGAGGAAGAGCACAAACACCAAGATCTATTCAAAAGATCTTGCAATTGTCTCTCTTTCTTTAAAAAACAATGCAAAATATGATCTTGAGAATGTGACCATAAGCGATTATCTTCCAGAAACTTTTGCAGTAACAGGGAACAATTCGCTCAAATGGGTGGTTAATATCCCTGCTTTTGGAGAATGGGATATCCATTATCTCGTAAAAGCATCAAAGCCGTATATAAATGGTATCTTATTGCCGGCTGCAAGTGCTGAATTCAACATGCAAAATGAGTATTACATTATTTCATCAGACCAGCCTGAGATTTATGTGAACGGACCTGAGATCCGACTCAATAAATATACAGATGTCGACAGGATCAACCCAGGTGATCCCATAACTGTGACAGTATCTGCAGAAAATATCGGCAATTCTCCCTCTAAAGTAAATATCATAGATCAATTGCCTGGAAATGCGATCGTTCTGAGCGGAAGCACCACGCATGAGGAATATCTATTCGCAAACAAAGAAATAAGTTTCAGCTACACTTTCAAAACAGAATCAACTCAATCCTTTAAACTGCCACCTCCGATTGCTGAGTATTATGAACTTGGCGTAACAGGTAATAAAATCAAAACTGTGGGCAATGAGCTTGAAATAACCATTGGATCTTCGGAGATAGATGCCGCAAATGAAGCAGGTACTGAGATCACGCCCGATATGACAGAGATTGAAACTCCGCTTCCCGCTGAATCAGAAAATCCCACAGATAAGAAAATGTCAGAAAGTTCTAATCATACTGAACCGTATAAAGAAGTTAATGCTCTTCTAAAGATGATGCTTGGGTGTGAGGATAACAGCACAAAAATGAGCCGCCCTTATTCGGCATATATCGCGTGTTACTTTATAAAAAAGGATGGGTAATGAACTGATGTCCAAAATTTGCAATTCGATGTAGATAAGGTTAAAAGAAATACATCATCACAGGAAGCAGAATTACCCCCATGGCATGGGTTTTTCTTATTTTTGCAAATGATGCGATCATCCCTACCGTTGTGGAGATCAAAAAGATGGCAAGCCCGAACCAGCCTGTGAACATTATTACCATCAGAGCAAGACCTGCCAGTACTCCTGTACATAGTTTTGAATAATTGATCCTTGAAAGATAAACCGGGATCCTGTCTCCCAGGAAGATCGTGGTATAATACGAAATCAGCGAGACATAGATTATGACAGCCAGCAGAACGATGATGACTGAGAGCTCCCACTCGCTGATATTTATCAATTTATCGACAGCCACCATCGCTCCGCTCCGTGTTCTCTGGATGGTATATAAGGCGATCAGGCTGAAGATCGCATTTGCAGTATTTGCGCCGCTCAATGATATTATGAATTCCTTTGAAGAGTCCTGGTCTTTCTTTTCGGGAATAAGGAGCCTTGCGATTAACGTGCCTACCGCAGAAGAGACACCTGGAAGCCATGCTACGAAAGAGCCTGCCATGCTGCCGATCGCAATACCTTTTGCAATCCTTTTTCCTGGCAGCACAAATCCGCATTTTTTCTGCTGTGGAGGTATCTCTGACCCTGTCATGAGGCTGATAACGAGCATGGAAGAGCCGAATAATCCTGATAAAAGGGGAAGAAGGATCGAGGGCTCACCGAATGTGATCAATGGCGCCATCTTATCCGCATTTGCGAATGCAAACATCCCGAGCATCCCGGAAAGGAGAAATAGCATTACTGCGAAGCCCTTGTATTTCAGATGCACGAGCGATCCCTGACCTATTACCACTTCTCCTCTTTCTGTGGAGATCATCAGAACCACGATAAAAAGAAGGATCCATCCAATGTAGGCATCTATAGTGCCATAGAAATAGAAAAAGAAAAAGCCCAGCGGAATAGCCATCAGAAGCGCCATCACCACTGCTCCTGCGCTGCCCAGGGCTGAAAGACGCACTGCCTCAGATCCTCTTCCTTCCATCAGGAGAGCATGTCCTGGCAGGACAGCCAGAGCGGTATCGGCTTCGGGTGCGCCAAGGAAGATCGAGGGGATGATGTCTATGAAAGTCTGTGCAATGGAATTGGAAAGTATGATCACAGCGATATAGAAAGGCGCGAATCCAATGTTGAGAAAGAGCGGGGATAATGCCACGAGCACAAGGGCGAAGTTATTGACATGTACGCCAGGGGCAAGACCGGAGATGATCCCCAGGATAAAGCCAATGAAGATGGATAGGATGAGCAGCGTTATTGAGATCTCCATTGTAGTCTCAAGAACTTTTAATAAACAAAAGCGTTATGCTAGCCTGCGCAAAAACCATTTAAAGCAGGAAAAATATGTTAGTGTCCAATGGTAAAAGCTGATAAATTCGTTCATGAGAGCATCGAAAAGATCAAAAAAGAAGTGAAAGGACGGGCGATCATCGCTCTTTCAGGCGGCGTTGACAGCTCTGTATGTGCAGTGCTGGCGCACAGGGCGATCGGAGAATTGCTCACGCCAGTTTACATTGATACAGGGCTCATGCGCAAAGGGGAAACCGAGAGGATAAAGAAGGTCTTTGCTGACATGAACCTTGAGGTGATAGATGGCAAGGAGAGATTCTTAAATTCCCTCAGAGGTCTTATCGATCCGGAGAAAAAAAGGAAAGCCGTGGGCGAGGCCTTCATCAGGGAATTTGAAAGAGAAGCCCGTATGATCGGCGCTAAATACCTGATCCAGGGGACGATCTATCCTGACAGGATCGAATCAGAAGGAGGCATAAAGAGCCACCACAACGTGGGCGGTCTTCCCTCGGTCATGGACTTTGAAAAGATCGTAGAACCTCTCGCTGAACTCTATAAGGACGAGGTGAGAGAGGTCGCACGTGCGCTCGGGCTGCCCAGGGGGATCTCGGACAGAATGCCATTCCCTGGTCCGGGTCTTTCAGTAAGGATCATAGGTGAGGTTACTGAGGATAAGCTCGATGTGGTCAGAGAAGCCAATGCGATCGTGGAGGAAGAGCTTGTTGAGCAGTTCGCGCCCTGGCAGACATTTGCAGCCCTGCTTGAAAAAGGGACTGGCGTGAAAGGCGATGTCAGGGTACATGGGTGGATAATCGCAGTGCGAGCCGTGCAATCAAGGGACGGCATGACAGCCGAAGCCATGGAACTTCCGTGGGAGGTGCTGAAAAAGATAGAGTCGCGCATCACGAGCGAGATCCCGAATGTATCCAGGGTGCTGTACGACCTCACTCCAAAGCCGCCAGGGACGATCGAGTTTGAATAAAATTTAAACCAGATAAATTTATAAATAATGAGCAATTGATTTGCGGCGCCCGATAGAAATCCAGTGCAACAATAGAACACGGATGCCACAGATGCACACGGATTAAAGGTATCCATTAAAATCCGTCTAATTTGTATCTTCCGTGTTCGCTGTTTTAGTTATCTTCAACAGTCAGGCACGCCGATAAGAAACCGATGCAGCCTAAGCATTTCGAAATCACGAACCGCAGATGAGCGTACTATTAACACTTTCGGTCTGACATCGTTTTATAGCGCTGGGGTATGACCCCAGACCATAAAATTTGAGGAATAATCCAGCGAGAATATGGTGTCTGGACTTCGTCCAGAGTCAGGAATTGTGCTTGATCGTATAACAAAAGATTCGTCTTTACCAGGAGTTTTGTGGAAAATAGTATAATGCATTTCATTTCGGAGAATTCAAAATATCCGGCGAGATTCACGCATACGTCTATTAGCTGGAAGCAATATCATCCAGACAAAATCCGGATCCATTGAATATGCGGATGTGGGTAAAGGTTATCCTTCCCACAGCAAGTATGCTGCCCGGAAAATCCCGAATGCCAGAGTAACAGTACCGGAAAACGGGGGTCATATTCTCATTGTACATGAAAAGATCAGATCCGAGATAGTCGAGATAGAAGAATTAATATAATCCCTGAATATAATGCTGTTAGACCCTGGTGGTTTCTTGTCTGCAAGCATAATCGTGTTCGATGGCGCAAACTGCATAGGTGGAAATAAGATCTATGTAGAATTCGATGGCAGCGGTGCATTCTTTGATTTCGGAACAAACTATAAAAAAATTTCGAATTTTTATGAAGAATTTCTAAGTCCCAGACCGGCAAGGGGCATCCACGATCTGCTTTATATGGGCATGATCCCAAAAATAAGCTGCTACAGGCACGACATCCTGCCGGGCGATGTTGACCTGTCTTCAGCCCTGAATCTCAAAGTCGATGCTGTATTTTTATCGCACGCCACCTCGACCATGCCGGCAACGCCGGACTGCTCGATGCGAATATTCCAATCGTGGCATCCCCTGTGACCGCAGCGATTCTCAAGGCGATGGAGGATTGCGGGAGTGCTGGCATGGAATCTGAAGTCGCCTACGCTGCGCCAAGGAAAGTATCGGAAGAAGATGCACGGATTATTGAAACCGCACACTACAGGAAGGCGCCTTACACTGGCAGAGAGTTTCTAATCGCAGGTGAATGCAATGGTGATCTGAAAAATTACTGGTGCACCTGCCCTCAAAGCAGAGAGCTTCAGCATAAAGAGATTAAGCCGGCTGAAGATGAACTGGATTTTGAGTTTAAATCCTTTGAGCTTGACCACTCTATCTACGGCGCCACAGCCTATGCAATAAACACATCTGCTGGCTGGATAGTGTATACAGGCGACCTGAGGTCACATGGCAGGTTCAGGGATAAAACAGAGAGATTTGTGAAAGAGGCAGGTAGTCTTGATCCAGAGGTTCTCATTATAGAAGGTACACGCATCGGAAGACAGGAAAAAGAGGAGTCTGAAGAGGAAGTTTATAAAACCTGCCTGGGTGCTGCCCTTGATGAGAAAGATCTTATTATTGCTGATTTTTCACCGCGCAATTTTGAAAGGCTCGATACGTTCATGGGTATAGCAAAAGAGGCAGGGAGAAAGCTTGTGGTGCCTGCAAAGGATGCCTATGTGCTTGATGCAATGAAATGCGTTGACAGCAGGGACAGGATGCCTGATCTACTTATCTACAAAGATCTGAAAGCCAGACGTGATGCTTACGAGAAGCAGATACATGAAGATTTCACGGAGCAGCTTCTCGATCCTGAGGACATTGCAAAAGCGCCTGAGAGCTATCTCCTCTGCTTCAGCTTCTGGGGCATGAAACACCTTCTGGACATAAAGCCAGTCAGAGGAACGTATATCTATTCAAGCAGCGAGGCGTACAATGAAGAGCAGGTCATAGATTTCAGGAGACTCTGGAACTGGCTGCAATTTTTCAACTTCAAGGTCAGGGGTTTTAAAATGGTTGAGAAGGAGGGAAAAGAGCTGCCGGAGTTCGAAAAAGGATATCATGCCTCAGGGCACGCGTCTGCAGGTGAACTTCTGAGGATCGTGAGGGAGATAGATCCCGGGATCGTTCTGCCGGTGCATACCGAGCATCCCGAGTTCTTTGTTGAGAACCTGAAAGAATACCAGGTGGTGCTGGCAGAGGAAGGAAAAAGGATCGAGATAAATTAGGGATTATAGTCCATCGCAAAACTTATCATAATTAAAAATGTGCCTGACCTGTCAATTGAAAAATATATAAACCGCAGATGAAAGCGCCCAGGGTCACATGCCTTCCGAGTTTCCGTATCCGCGGTTGGATCACTGGAGGATACTGATCAGGGCGAGAGCCATTGAGAATCTGGTATATTTCGCGGCTGTGAACAGGGTCGGAAGTGACGGTTCTGATACCTTTTTCGGTCATACTTCGATCATTGTCCCCTGGGGCGACATAATATCCAGCTCTGGAGACGAGGAGTGCGTGGTAACGGCTGAAGTTGATCTTTCTAAGGTTTACAGGGTCAGGGAAAAGCTTCCGTGCTTGAAAGAAGCGGCGCTTTAGAAAAAAACGCGCGGTAGAGGTAGAAGTCAGCGAAAATGAATTTAGATGAAGGAGATCAGACACTCTCAGAAAAGTTTATACCTTTCTTTTTCTATTCATATAAGGTGATGCGTTCTGCAGAAAAAAGCCTTGATCAGCGTTTCTGATAAATCCGGGATAGTTGATTTTGCATCAGCTCTTAATAAGCTGGGTTTTGATATAATCTCTACTGGCGGTACATCTTCGTTTCTGAAAAATGCAGGTATAGAAGTGACAGATATATCTCATATCACTGGCTTCCCTGAGATGATGGATGGAAGGGTGAAGACACTTCATCCAAAAATACACGGAGCGATCCTCGCACAGAGGATCAATCCTGTCCATGTCAGAGAAGCAAGAAGAGAGGGTATTGAATTCATAGATATCGTGGTTGTCAACCTCTATCCATTTGAGAGCGTTACGGCACGGAAAGATGCGGGTCTGGATGAAGCCATTGAAAACATCGATATCGGCGGGCCTGCTCTTGTGAGAGCTGCAGCCAAGAACTACAGGAATGTGGCAGTGATAACAGATCCAGGAGATTACAGGATGATCATAAACCAGCTTGAAAAAGGGGATCTCGATCTGGACACCAAAGAGCGGCTCGCGGTCAAGGCATTCAGAAGGATCGCAGATTACGACTGCGCCATAGACATGTACCTCAGCCAGAAACTGGCAAATGAAGATATTCTGCGATTGAAATTCGTTGAAGGCAGAACGCTTCGATATGGTGAGAACTGGCATCAGAGCGCCAGATTCTACAAAGAGCCTGGTGTGACCGAGCCCTCGATAGCAAATGCAAAACAGCTTCATGGAAAGGCGCTTTCCTACAATAATTACGTGGATGCAGAGAGCGCATTGAACGCCACTCATGAATTCAGGGATAGAATTGCAGTATGTGTGGTGAAGCACTGCAACCCATGCGGGCTCGCCATCGGGAATACACTTTCTGAGGCGCTTTCCAGGGCATGGGATGGAGACCCTGTCTCATCATTCGGAAGCATCATATGCATGACCCGGAAACCTGATATGGAAACCCTGGAATTCCTGAAAGGCAAGTTCGTTGAGCTGATAATTGCCCCTGGCTATGATGAGGATGCGCTTCTTTTTCTTAAGAACAAAAGTAAGGATCTGAGGATACTTGAACTCGAAATGGAAAATGGGGTGGAGCTTGAGAATACATACCGCTATATTGCGGGAGGTATGCTCGTGCAGTCGAGGGACAGGGGCCTTTACCAGAAATGGGAGACCGTGACAGTGCATCCTTTTCCTGACGATAAAAGAGGACTTGCAGAGTTCGCACTGACTGCATGCAAATACACGAAATCCAATGCAGTGGTTATTGCACGCGAATACGAAGCCGGACTTTACCAGATACTTGCCATCGGAGCAGGTCAGCCAAACAGGGTGGACGCGATCAGGAAGCTTGCTGCCACAAAAGCTGTGGAGAACCTGAAGATACTCTACGAAAAAGAAAAGCCAGAGCTCACTGAAGAAGAGTTCATCAGAAATACAATGAGCGAGTGCGTACTTGCAAGCGATGCCTTCTTCCCTTTTGACGACAGCATCGTATATTCTGCAGAAAATCATTTAAAGTACATCGTTTCTCCGGGCGGCTCGATAAGGGATAAAGAGGTCATTGAAACCGCCAACAGGCTGGGTGTTTCGCTGGTGTTCACAGGAATGAGGCATTTTTTGCACTGAAAGTGCAGTATTACTTCGTTACATTTATGTAGCATCATCGTAATTCAATAAAGATGAGGAGACGACAATGGCAGAAAACAACATCATATACGTCGGTAACAAGCCGGTGATGAACTATGTTCTGGCTGTGGTCAAAGAATTCAACACAGGCGCAAAAGAAGTCACGATCAAAGCCAGAGGAAAAGCGATATCCAGGGCTGTGGACGCTGCTGAGGTCACACGAAACAGGTTCATAACAGACGCCAAGGTGAAAGAAATCAAGATCGGAACAGAAAAAATGACCTCGGAAACCGGGGAATCCAATGTCTCCATTATTGAGATTGCAATGAGCAAATAGTCCTTCGATCTCAACGTTCTGGAACATCAATCGCAAAATATATAGACATCCCAAGGAATATAGCATCAGGCTCAGGTGAAAAATGAACGATATTAAGCTGGGATTTGTTGTTTCAGAATTCAACCGTGATCTGACCAGTCAGATGGAAAATCTTGGAAAAGAGCATGCTGCTTTCCTTGGAGCTCTGGTCGAGAAGGTCATATACGTACCTGGTGTGTTTGATATGCCTCTGGCAGTGAAGAAGCTTGCAGAGGATAAGAACATCGATGCTGTTGTCACGATCGGGTGCGTGATTCAGGGTGCAACCAAACATGATGAGATCGTGATGCAGCATGCCTCAAGAAAAATAGCAGACCTTGCGCTCGAGTATAATAAACCCATAACCCTCGGAATATCGGGTCCGGGCATGAGCAGGCTGGATGCTCATGAACGTGTGGAATATGCAAAGCGTGCTGTTGAAGCTGCTGTAAAGATGGTTAAGAGGCTGGGCGAGTGACCGGGGTTTACATCTTTACGATACCTGCACTGCCGCTGCTTTGAATGATGGCGGCGTATTCCTCAGGGAAAATATCCCGCATATTCTCGAGCAAAAAGATGTTCCGGGTGCAGAGCATCACCTTATTTGCGGTGAGCCTCAAAGGATCGCACTTTTCCATCCACAGTATAACCTCGTTTGATTCCGTCATTTAGATCACCTTATGTACCCTCAGTTTCCTCCTTTTATCTCAGTGCTCTCCTCATGATAATGATTATAACAAGGTATATAAATAGATTACGATAGGTCATGTATTTTCATTTTTCAAAATTTCCTTCAGATCATCTTCCCTGTATGACTTGACCTGCAAAAACCTGAAATACGGTTAACCATATTAGTTAAAAAAATGCTGGAGAATCACACAATATGATAAAACACAAGGTGTCGTGCATAATATCCGGGTCTACCGTACCCCCTGAACCTGAGGATATAGAAAAGGAGATCGAGACTATAACAATGCAGGGCTGGCATCTCAAACAGATAACATCTGGCGGTGGCGGCTCAGGCAATGGTAATGTAACTTCCTGGGTTTATCTGCTGTTCGAACAGGAGATTTAGGAGACGGAAGGGATTAAATACGGAATTTATTATTCCTTAGCAGAAGCCATGTAAAGTATTATGAATGGGCCCGCTGAGATTCGAACTCAGGATCTCCGCTGTGTGAGAGCGACGTCATAGCCGACTAGACCACGAGCCCTGAATGGTTGTCTGATGTCATGTATTCCTAATAAGATTATCCTTGCCATGTTAACAATCCTACTTGAAACGGGACATTTCTTTTATCACATACAAGTTATGCACTGATCCAATAAATAACCTATACTTTCACTGGAGCATAGCTATTAACAGCGAATAGCGATCAACGAGACCGACTCCACACGACACAAAAGACCACCAAAGCGCCAGCGGCACTTTACATCTGCTATTATTGCGACTGCCCCGCCACGCAGAGTTCACCCAATGGAATACTATCGCTCCAGCACGAAGTCCTGCCCTGCATAGACGATGATGCCCTTTGCTTTTAGATCCGAGTCTCTAATTACGTCACCCAGTAGCGTTACATTGTGTTCATTGGTTATAGTTATGGACTCATCGAACACAGGTTTAGTAATCGTAATAGACTCATTAAACAAAGCCTCTCTTAAGTATGAAGGGATGGGTCCTCCACCGCCCAGGGGAGTATATGTCATTGTCATATCTATAATCTCGTCCGCTTTTGCCAAGCTGGACTTCTCTGCCAGCAGAGACTCATCAAAGCCGATTATTATTGGCGTGGCTGTAAGAGTGATAACTTCATCACACCATGCCCCCGGAAGGATCACTATCGTTTCATCTACTTTAGCAGAATCCATATAGTTCCTTGATAAACTCACCTGTTCATCTGAAGTTACCGAGCCAGCCAGTTTGAGATGCACAGTCTCATCAAATGACCTGCATGGATTGAGTTCAACTTTCATTTCATACGAAACTGTTTTCCCTAGCTCAATTATTTCGTCTATTACTGAAAAGTATCTCCTTTCCACGTTAATAAATTCATCAAAAGATTTACATTGTGACAATATTATTCTTTGATCGAGCGAGATACTGCTTTTTGTTCCCCAAAGGAATACCGATTCATCGAGTCTGAACGCAGGATGCCATTTCGCAGTGTTGATAACAGTCCTTTCAATCCCATAATTCATTGCTTTTCCAAATATAAACCCGGATTGCACGCAGCTTGATAGTAAGTAAGGTATCTCCAAAGGATCGAGTATGCTGCTTGCAGGTACTTCCAGTCTTGAAAGCATGAGGTGTACAGCGCTGCTACCAGTATTCCTATACTTAAGCTGGTCAGTAATCCTCGCGCTGAGTAACTCAGAAGCATGAGAGGAGGATTCATTTGACGTTATTAAAGAATGGGTTACTGGTGATTTAAGTAACGAACGCTCAGCTGAACCCCCTGAATCATGCGGG
This sequence comes from Candidatus Methanoperedens sp., assembly GCA_027460465.1. Classification (GTDB taxonomy): domain Archaea; phylum Halobacteriota; class Methanosarcinia; order Methanosarcinales; family Methanoperedenaceae; genus Methanoperedens. The sequence continues at coordinate 37,592 of JAPZAV010000172.1, forward strand.
ATAAAGGCTCTTGTCAAACCGTTTGTGGTTTTCATTTCAAGAATCTGAGCGTTTCTCGTACCCCCATGTATAAAAGAACGCTCTAATGAATCTATGATTTTAACTTCGAGTCCTGAACCGCCTCTTGAGTTTCCAGATAGTAAGTTATGCTCTACTGAATCCATGAATAAGAGCTCAATCTTATGAACCCCTTTGCGGGTTAGATAAGTCAATGTAATTGTTTCATTAAGTTTGCTGCAAGTTCCTATCTCAAGTTTCTCATCGACCTTGATAAAAGAACCCGGAGGTAAATGATCGTCCTGGATAGCTTTTCCCATCACCAACATTGTGTCTGAGAGTCCTGCACCCTCTATATAATTACGGTCAATGGTTTCTTTTTGTATGGCAA
>JAPZAV010000173.1 GCA_027460465.1 Candidatus Methanoperedens sp.
CGGGTGCATGCGGATGCGAAAGCGGCAGAATCCGCAAAAGCGGTGAATGCGAGGGCGTACACGGTGGGCCATCATATCGTTTTCGACCAGGGTTTCTATATGCCGGGCACGGCAGGTGGAGGCTATTTATTGGCTCATGAGCTGGCGCACGTGCTGCAGCAACGTCCTCAGATGACAGCGGATGCCTTACCGAACATTGTGATAGGGGAGGATAGGCTGCAGCGGGTCCCACAGGCAGTGGTAGCGGCTGCTGTCGCCATTGCGGCTATAGCAGCCTGTGCTATCCCGTTCTATCTATACGCTATGAGCAACTATGGGCACAAAACAGACAAGTATCGTCACTGCTGGGTATCCTGCCAGATGAGCAAGACATGCTTCGCGCAACTGGCGGAACTGGCGGGACTTACCAAGGAAATTCGAGACCGCGCAGTAGCAGCCTTCTGCGACATTTATCCTGGTTCCAGTATTTGTACGGGTGGGCATGGTGACTTTTTGGACAGCCTTGGCGACTTAGCCGCCAACCAGGCCTGTATTCCCTGGGAGACTTTCTTTGTTGGCCCGCTTGCCAGGCTCTGGCGCCAGAGCTGCAAAGACTGCTGTGATGCATCAGGACTTTAATTCCTCTATCTAAAAGACCCTGTGCTTCCAGTCCGCTGGCGGCAAACCAGAGCGGTCTTTTCGCGCCAACATCCCAGAACTGAATACCTTTCCCTCTCCAAAGGCAGGAAAAACAGCACAACCAGACTCAGATATCAGTATTTTTAGAAAAAGTTAGAAAATAATTTTCTATAAGACAATGAAAAGATCGCAGGTAATAATGAACGAGAGAATCAGTATAGCGGATAAAAAACCTGAGGTCAAGAGCCAGAATTTGGCCCCTCAGATTCGAAGAAAGACTGAATCCTTTCAGTCAATGAATTCTGCTGTTGAGCGCATCCTGTTCCTTCAGAGAACCATTGGAAATCAGGCAGTTGCGAGGCTCATAAAATCCGGGACTTTAAAGGCTAAACTCAGTATCGGCCAGCCCGGGGATATCTATGAACAGGAAGCTGACAGGGTGGCAGAGCAGGTAATGAGGATGCCTGATGTTCCCAAGGGAAAAGATACCAGAGTACAGCGAAAATGTCCAAAGTGCCTGAAGGGGCTGACCGGATTGATGGGGAAGGATAAAAAAGATGAGAAACTGCAGGCAAAGGAAACTCCTGGCCAGATACCTGAAGTAACACCGCAGATAGAAACAAGTATCGATGCGCTGAAAGGCGGCGGCCAGCCCCTTCCTGAATCCACGCGCGCATTCTTTGAGCCGCGCTTCGGTGCCGACTTCAGCAATGTGCGTGTGCACGAGGGCGGTCATGCAGGAGGACTTGCTGAAGCACTGCAGGCAAGGGCCTTCACCGCCGGAAGAGACATCGTATTCGGCAGCGGCCTGTACTCTCCCAGGACATCAGACGGCAGGATACTTCTCGCCCATGAGCTGACTCATGTGGTGCAACAGGGGGATAGCCGAGTTTCTCCAGTAGTCCAGCGGGCTTGCGGAGATGCAGACATCGGCACGCAGTCCGGGTGCACGCCAGACATGAGCGAGCCTGTCGGCGATTTGGTCCTTTTCAAAGTTGGATGCGACGATTTCGCATCACCCGCTGAGCGCAGGAAGGTGGAGGACTTCTCCGACTCGATGACAGCGTCGGACCATGTAAACGTCCACGGGTTCGCGAGCGCAGACGGCAACGCAGCATTCAACGAGCAGCTCTCCTGTGCCCGTGCCATCAGGGCGTTGAGTTTGATCCAGAGCAGGGGGGTTCAGGCAAGTAAGATACGTCTCCTCAAGCATGGCCCGACACCGGGAGCTGCGAGGCAAAGGAGGAGCGTCGTTCTCGAGCGTACGCCCGGTGTCTCCCGGCTCGCGGTGCCTCAGCTCCATGCGATGGTCACAACGGGACCGACTGTCGGCATATGCGGAGAGTCGACCTTTATCATCCGTTGGAGCCTCTCGCGAAACTCCTCTACTAACGGTGGTTTTGTCATTCAGGATGTCACCTTCAGATGGAGCGTGAGGGACTGCAATGGCGCGGCCGTGCCGAATCCCGATCCGCGGACGAGCCCACTGCACTACTTCGAGGCATGGCGCGTTCCGCCCAACAGCACCTCGCCGAATGCGACCGCCTTCACAGTCGATACGGACAGGTTCTTCTGGCCTGGGAATGCCCCGTGGGCCGGAGGATGCACCTCCGGTGAGATGACCATCAGCGGCATTGCACGTTATCATAACAATCTTGCTGCCCTCCCGGCTCACATGGCACCCTTTAATCCGAGCACGTTTGCGAACGACCTCCTTTCGAGCACGACCGATCCGAACCTTGGAGGGGATGTCTCCAGGAGCGTGAATCACAGACTTCGGCTCCGCTGGAGGTGCTGCCCATGCCAATCCAGCCCGACGGTTGTCGTGGATCACACGCCATGACCCCAAAAGTATGGCCGGATCGCGAGCGCGCTTGTATGGATCATGTATTGCAGCAAAAATCGCGTATCGCTTCAGCGTGAAACCAGGAACATGGAACTCGAAATGATTCGGCGGCTCCTCATATCGTATACGAAGTATTGTGCTCTTCCGGCCAGCCGCTCGACCCGGAAGCCCGCGCCTTGTTCGAACGGCGTTTCGGTCACGATTTCAGCCAGGTGCATACAAATGAGAAGGCAGCGCAAGCAGTGAATGATCTGCCCTCTTGCCAAAAAATTTCCAATTCCAGCGGCCACATAATAAAATCATATCAACTTTCAACTTTCGAAACACATATATATGCGGGTGTACATTACAAATGTAGCAGTGGTTTCAAAATATTTAAGAGCGAGCAGTGGGGCGATGAAACTCTTACAAGATAGGGTACCTCTTATACCCCAGCTTGAGGTTGAGTCCAGAGACACGGTATGATAAAAATGCCTTTTGGGGACATTTGACAGGCATTAAAACTTACAAAAAAAATGTTCAAGCAATTCCCTGCATTCCAAGGTTTGATACAAATTACCTGATAAAAGCATGATTTGATCCGGAGATCTAAATAAATATGTCAGACACAGCAATAGCAGATGTTGGAGACGCATTAATTACCATGTTAAGGGACAATATGGGAATCCCCCCTGCAACAATCATGCTCATTTCACCAGGGGAGATCGAAGCCAATGATAATGTCCGCTTATCTCTATTCTTATATCAGGTGCGGGAAAATGCGCACCTGAGGAACCAGGAGATGCAGCAGATAGATCCCTCACATCTTAAATACCCTCCTCTTCCCCTGGAATTGTATTACATGCTAACAGCCCATCCATCCACTGGAATACCTGATAGGACCGAGAGAACAAAAGAGGAGCATGGTATACTCGGAAAAGCAATGCAGATCCTGTATGATAATACCATGCTTACAATTTCAGACTATGAACTTCGAATAACCCTGAATACCATGAGCCTTGATGACATGACCAAAATCTGGACCACGTTCCAGGGCAAATCCTTCAGACCTTCAGCTTGCTATCTAGTCACTCCTGTGAAGATAGATTCGATGCGTGAGATGAGCGTGAAGAGGGTGGAGAGGAAAGAAACAGAAAGCGGTTCGATGGTACCAGAGAGAGAGGAAGAATAATATGGCTTTTAAATGGCCTCATATCACGGATAAATTTACCGCTTACGAGGGCGATAAATGGATCACACACCTATCTGTGGCACTCTGGCTAGTTGATGATTATACCAAGAAAGAACCCATCAGCTTGACCAAGGTGAAGATAAAAGAAGGCAGTAAAGAAGCCTTCAGGAATTTGAGCGGATATCATATCTTTACTGATCTTGCTTCTGGTAACCATGAACTTAATATTGAATCGGGTTCATATTTTTCTGAAAAAAGACAGGTCGATACTTCCAGGATAAAAGATGTAACCCTGGAATTTGATGATAGCGGACCTCCAGATAAAGCTGTCAGTACCGAGCTTAAAGATGCATCAAAACTCGAAGCTGGTGATATCGTGGAATTTCACAATCCCAGAGGTGATATCGAACAGAGGAGAATCACAAACATTGTAAATGACAAAACGATTTTCTGGATTGAAAAGCTTAAATATTCCTTTAGTGCGCAAGGCAGTACAATTCGTGTCCTCAAGTATCTCATAGAAGAAATCCTTCTTAAACCCAAACCATCCTATCTTTTTCCAGATCATGCTACTCTTGTAAGAGGATTGATCTACGATTCAGAGAATAAGCCGATAGGCAATGCAAAAGTGGAGGTGGAGAACGAGATAGAAACTGTATCTGATCACAGTGGGGAATTTGTTCTTTACTTTACAAAAATCAATGGTCCCATTGAGATAAAAATAAATGAGGTTGCTCACCCGAATAAAATAAGTTTAGAGAAAGGGAAGACTGTGAGCCTGGGGAAAATCGTCATTACATAATGAAAGTAACATGATAATAAACTTTAGAAACGGAGGTTTAGAATGTTAGAAAATATGGAGGAAAAATTGAAAAGCAAAATAAATTGCAGAATAGAGATACGAGAATTAGATTTGAAAATACTTAGGAAGTGTATTAATATTTAGAATCAAAGATATATTTACAAGGAGGAACTAATATGCCAGAATATCTATCTCCAGGAGTGTATATAGAAGAGTTTGAGATCGGTAGTAGACCCATCGAAGGTGTATCAACCAGCACGGCTGGTTTTTTGGGGCCAGCAGCAAGAGGACAAACCACAGTGCGATTAGTAACCAGTTGGCTTGAATACCAGCGCCGATTTGGAAGTTATTTCGGTGCTGACAAATACCTTCCTTATGCAGTGCAAGGGTTTTTTGAGAATAATGGTCAACGATGTTATATTGGTCGAGTTGTGAAGAAAGGTGCCACTTTGGCTGAAATGAAATTAAAGGCAGGAAATAATAATGCTCTGACCATGGAGGCGGTCGGTGAGGGAAGTTGGGGCAACAAAATTGAAATAAAAGTCGCTGAAGGGACAGATAGCGGTTTAAGATTAAGGATCTTATACGCGGATGAAATGATGGAAGAGATATTTGATAATATATCTGTTGAAGATTCTTCACCTGACTATTACGAAAAAAAGGTAAATCCAATATCAAATTTTATTAGATTGGTCAAAAAAGACGACGATCTGGGAGTCAAACCTGATATTGGGCATACTGGCACAGCTCAAGCAGGAGCTGCTGGTACTATCACTCTGGTCACTACTGCATCTACGGCAGATGATACCTATAATGGTATGGGGATTGAGTTAATTGATGGAACCGGAAAAGGTCAGAAGCGCATGATCACTGATTATGCTGGAGCGACCAGAGTGGCAACAGTAGACTCAAATTGGGAAACTAATCCTGATATCACTACCAAGTATGAACTGTATTGGATTCTTAAAGGTGGAATGGATTCATTACAGCGCACTGGCACTGCTCAGGCAGGAGGTGCAAATACGATCACCCTTGCAAATGCGGCATCTGATAAAGATGATTTTTACAAAGATTGGCAAATTGAAATCACTTCAGGGACAGGAGCTGGCCAGATTGGTATGATTACCGATTATGTTGGAGCCACGCGCGAGGCAACAGTGAGCCCGGTCTGGGCAACTGAGCCTGATAATACCTCAGTTTATCGATTGACTGAGCCTACGAAATTAGTATTAGCAGACTATTTGCGGGACGATACCAACCAGCCAGGAAAACGAAAAGGTCTGGAAGGCTTTAAAGAGGTTGATGAAATTTCCATTGTCTATTCACCTAACTGCCAGGATGTTGAAGGATTGGGTGGGGCTTTGATTTCACATTGTGAACAGCTTAAGGACCGATTCGCAATCATTGATGCATTACAGGGTTCCGTCTCATTAGATCCGCGGAGCGAGCGTGAAACACAATATGCGGCCTTCTACTACCCCTGGATCCAAATTGTCGATCCTCCATCTGGATCGTTGAAGCTGATACCGCCCGGCGGCTATGTTGCAGGGATTTACGCACGCAGCGATGTGGAAAGAGGAGTCCATAAGGCTCCAGCCAATGAAGTTGTGCGCGGGGCCAAAACACTGGAATTCCTGATTACAAAAGGTGAGCAGGATATTTTGAATCCAAAAGGTGTTAATGTTATCAGGTACTTCCCTGGAAGAGGATTTCTGGTATGGGGTGCTCGTACTCTATCCAGCAACACGCTCTGGAAATACATCAACGTCCGCCGCCTTTTCATTTATATCGAAGAATCTATTGAAGAAGGAACACAGTGGGTTGTGTTCGAACCAAACAATGAAAAACTCTGGGGAAGGGTGAGGGCAACAATAACCGAATTCCTTACCCGGGTCTGGAGGGATGGTGCGCTAATGGGAACAAAGGCTGAAGAGGCGTTCTTCGTCAAATGCGACAGGACTACAATGACCCAGGATGATATTGATAACGGAAGACTGATATGCGTTATCGGCATTGCACCGGTCAAGCCAGCCGAATTCGTAATATTCCGCATAGCTCAGTGGGCTGGAGGGTCTTCAGCCACCGAGTAGATGATGATATATAAAGAAATAAATGTTTAATAAAATATAACAAATATAAAAGGAGGATTAAAATGGCAACAGGAGATAGAAATGATCCGTACAGGCAGTTCAGGTTCAGGGTTGAGGTAGATGGGATCACCCAGGCAGGGTTCAGTGAAGTTAGTTTTGCAGACACAACCACCGACCCTGTGGAGTACAGAGAGGGAAATGAGCCGCCGATGTTCCGCAAACTGTCAGGATTGACTAAATACGGGAATATCAGTCTTAAATGGGGCATCACTGACTCAATGGATCTTTATGAATGGAGACAGCGGGTTATCGATGCTGGTGCAGAAAAAGAAAGGAAGAATATGTCGATCATTTTGATCGATGAAGCCGGGGCAGATAAATCCCGCTGGGATATTGTCCAGGCATGGCCCAGCAAATATGACCCGCCAGATTTCAGCGGTAAGGGAAATGAGGTTGCAATTGAGACCCTGGAAATTGTCCACGAAGGTTTTAAGAGGGTTAAGTAGGTAGAATATTATGCCTTTCCAGACAGAATTTGAGTTCACTTTACCAAAAGGGTATGTGGATGAAGATGGAAACCTTAACAAAAAAGGCATCATGCGACTTGCCACAGCGGCTGATGAAATTCTACCTATGAAAGATCCAAGAGTGCAATCAAATCCCGCCTATCTGACAGTGATACTGTTTTCAAGGGTTATCACAAAGCTTGGAAATTTGCAATCCATTAATCCAAAAGTGATCGAGAATCTGTTTGCTTCAGACCTGTCTTACCTGCAGGAGTTCTATAGAAGGATCAATGAGAACGGCTCAAGCAAGATAAAGGCAACCTGTCCCAAGTGCGAACACGAGTTCGAAGCTGAGGCTGAGCCCATGGGGGAATAATAAGCTACCCCCTCGACAGGCTGTACGAGGAGGTAGCCTTTATCGCATATCACTTCCACTGGTCTTTTGATGAGATCGTCAATATGGAACACAGGGAAAGGCAGAGGTGGTGTGAGGAGATTTCCAGGATCAATCAGCGCATGAGCGGAGAGAAACAAAAGAACATCCTTGAAGTATAGCTTAATGGAATCATAGACCAGATATGACAACAGGACAAAAACCGTATCCCTATACATCTTTTAGATTTCGGATAGAAATTGCAGGAATCACCATTGCCCAGGTGTCAGAGGTAACAGGCCTTGTGTTTGAAACTGAGACCGAGCCCTATGAAGAAGGGGGTGTCAACGATTACGTGCATCAGCTGCCAAAAAGGACAAAATATCAGCATATTACCCTCAAGCGCGGCATTACCGACCTGGAAGATATGTGGAAATGGTATCAGGATGTAATAAGCGGGAAATTCAAAAGGAAAGATGGATCCATCATATTACTGGATGTTGCTGGTGAAGATAAGTGGCGCTGGAATTTCTCCGGGGCATATCCTGTAAAATGGACAGGTCCAGATCTTAAAAGTGACAGCAACACGGTGGCTTTTGAGACAATTGAGCTTGCACATAATGGGATCAAGAAGGGTTAATAAATGAAAAAATCCAGTATCAAATCTATTACTCTGTCTAATTTATACTTCTATCAAAAAATCATGGTTAAGTATCAGAAGGACAGAAAGAACCCTTTCAGGCTCCCCGTATTGATCTTTTCCAAAAATGCAAAGCGCCTTTTCCCTCAAAGAATAAATATGGATATCCTGATGCGTTTTTATTTTTATAATCAAAACAAGATGTCAAATCTGATTTTTAACAGTGCTGAAAGTTTAAAAAATCTGTTTTCATGGTTTATGACTGAAAAAGTCAAACCCCTGCTGAAAGTGGAATCCAAATCTTCAAAAAATATCCAGAACATGTATGAGATGTTGAAGTTGATCCAGCCTGAGTTCATATCGAGAACACTTCAAAATATACCTGCTAACAGGCCAGAATTTTCTTCAGGAAACATTGGATCCTTTACACAGGCAGTCTACAATACCTCATCACAAGTGTTGAATTTTCAGCCCATATTTTCCTTGAAAAATATTGCTCTTTATCCTCAAACAAGCTTTAATATCAGCTCACAGGGCAGAACTGTGAATAATTACCTTTTGAATCATGGCAGTCATGTACACATTGTCAAACCGCAAATACTTCTGGTAAGTAAAAGGATTGAAAAAGAGAATCCCGGGAATTTCCTCATTACTGTAAAAGAAACAGGTTGGGAATATAAAACGGCTTTTGAGCATGAATCATCCGTTAACATACCTCAAGCTGCTTTATTGCTGAATAAAAGGATTTCAACTAAAACAATCGATGGCCACTTTACCGGGACGTATCAGAACTGGACCGCTGCTGATAAATCGTTCATAAGAAAATATGATTATGATCTGGCATCAACTGTAAGTTCGTTGACAGGCAAAAGAGGTACATCCTATCAAGTAAAAAATGAAAGCTTTGTTTTTCAGAATCAACGGCAGATGGAAGAAGAGATCGAACAGATTAAAAAAATCATGATCAAAACAAAAGAATCGTTAGAAAATTCATTACCTTCCCAGGTTTCTCAAGAGAAGGCCATCAAATCTAAAATTGATATTGACATCATTTCAGATCAGGTCTATCACAATATCGAGCGAAGGATCAAAACAGAAAGAGAGAGGAGGGGGTTATAGATGCTGGTAAAAGCTTTCCTGACAAGGAAAGATAATCCTTTATTGATAGTGCCTTGCCTTTTCAATCCAAAAGAATTGAGTGTTGAGAAAAGCAATCAGTTTGCAGAAGTGAATATTCCTGGGCTTTCATCTCCTGTGTTTCAATTCGTTAGAGGGAATGCCAGGTCGGTGACCATGGACCTCTTTTTCGATACATACGAGCTGGGAACGGATGTGAGAATTTTCACAGACAGGATCACTGGATGGGATGCTGGAAGCATGCTCAGCAAGTTACCCGGTATAGCAAAAGGCCTAATGGATATAGATTCTAACCTCCATGCTCCTCCAGTCTGCCTTTTTATTTGGGGAACATTCATCTTTCAGTGCATCATTGAAAGGGTCACCAAGAGGTTCACGATGTTCCTTCCTGAAGGGATTCCTGTCAGAGCAACATTAAGTGTTACCTTAAAGGAATATAGAGAAGTTGATGTACAGGTTAAAGAGATTTCTGTCCTGTCTGCTGATTTGACAAAAAGATGGGTAGTAGCCCAGGGAGATAGTCTCTGGTCCATAGCAGCCAGGGAGTATGGTGATCCTGAAGATTGGAGACTGATTGCTGAAGCGAACGAAATCGATAATCCTCGTATATTATATCCGGGTCAGGAGCTTATAATTCCGGTAAAAGAGTGAATGAATTTGGTCCTAGAAAAATTATCGTTAGGAACGCTTAATTTCTATGCTCCAAGATTTGAAGTGGAGATAGAAAACCAGAAATTAACTGCAAATATATCGAAGGCAATCCTTAATGTAAAAGTTAATGAAAAAATTGATGAAGGGGTAAGTTTTGAATTGACGATTCATGATGATTTTGATTTTACAAAACAGAAGTTCAAATGGCTCGATCATCCCCTTTTTAGCATTGGGAACAAAATCACCATAAAGATGGGATATGGAAGTAACCTGTTTCCCATGGTAATGGGGAACATTACAAGTCTTGAGCCAAGTTTTTTTACAGGCGAGACTCCTACACTTACAGTGGGGGGGCAGGATCTTTCTTACGATTATATTAAAAGGACTTCCCCTGAAAGAACATTTGTGGACAAGACATACAGCGATATAGCTCGAACAATCGCCTCAGAAGCAGGATTATTGCCTGTTGTGGATGATACAGGGAAATTTTTGCGCTCCATGCGGAAGAACAATAATGAAACTTACTATGCTTTTCTTGAAAGACTGGCAAAGGAAGTGGATTATGAATTTAAAATGGATGGACAAACAATGTACTTTATCAAACCCGAAGACGACAAAAAGGAAATTCTGATATTGGAGTTAGGTAAGGATATCATCAGTTTTCGACCCACTTTGAGAACAACCGGATTATATACAGAGGTAGAGGTAAGAGGGCATAACCCTCGCGATCCCACGAAGCCTATTATCGGAAAAGCAACAGCAGGAGATGAAAGGAACCAGGAGCCCGGGAAAAAAACAGGAAGCCAGGTAGCAAAGGAGCTGGGAACTTTTAAAAAAGTCATATCCAATGTAATTGTAAATTCTGAAGCACATGCGAACTCAATAGCCAAAGCAGAATTGAACAAAGCCAGCGACACGCTGGTGGAAGGCGATGGAGAGTGCATAGGAATACCACAGATAAGAACAGGCACTACGATCAGGCTTGAAAAAATGGGAACCAGATTTTCAGGGAAATATTACATAAAAGAAACAACGCATACTATAAACGAAAGCGGGTATAGAACCAATTTTTCAGTCAAGAGGAATGCATTATGACCCTTTTGGATGCTCTGAAAACTGATAATCAAAATATAAGAGTTATCAATGGTGTTGTGGCAGGTATCGTCACTAACAATAAAGACCCAGATGATCTGGGAAGGGTCAAAATCAAGTTTCCATGGCTCTCAGATGATAATGAAACAGATTGGGTGCGGATAGCGACTTTAATGGCAGGTAGTGAACGCGGGAGTTTTTTCCTCCCTGAAGTCGGCGATGAAGTGCTTGTTGCTTTTGAGCATGGAGATATCAATCATCCTTATGTCATCGGTGCTCTCTGGAACGGAGTGGATAAACCGCCTGGGGCAAACAGTAATGGGGAAAATAATATCAGGAAGATAAAGTCCAGAAGCGGTCATGAAATTATCTTTAATGATGAGAAGACCAAGGAGAATGTGACGATTCATACAAAAGGGGAGCATCAAATTATCCTGGATGATTCAGCAGGTAGTGAAAAAATAGAAATCATTGATAAGACGGGAAATAATAAAATTACTTTTGATTCCATGCAGAACTCGATTAATATAGAGAGCGCAATGCAGCTCAAGATCAAGTCTAATGTGGTGGAGATCGAAGGAACAACATCCCTGACGCTCAAGTCAAATGCCGTTCTGACAATTCAGGGGTTACCAGTAAAGATCAATTAGGAGGTTATCAAATGCCGCTGGCAGCAAGAGTAGGAGATATGACAAGTCACGGAACTCCGTTGAGCCCGGGTCCCGGAAGCACGAATGTACTCATCGGAGGTATGCCTGCATGGAGGGCAATATCAGACACTCATACATGCCCTCTGGTTACAGGCGTAGTACCTCATGTCGGGGGAGTTATCGCCGTAGGAAGCGTCACAGTGCTTATCAATAACCTTCCTGCTGCACGCCAGGGGGATATGATCGTTGAAGGCGGTCCCCCCAATTCTATCGTTATGGGCTGTCCAACTGTATTGATCGGTTAATGAGGAGATCACAAATGGCTAAAGATATGGCTAAAAATTTTCTGGGTGTAGGATGGAAATATCCTGTAGGGGTAAGCTATGATAAAAAAATTGCTATGTCTGAATATGAAGAGGATATCAAAGAAGCCATCTGGATAATTCTGGGAACAGTTAAAGGTGAGCGAGTTATGCGCCCGGATTTCGGGTGCGGTATTCATGATCTTGTTTTTGCCCCTATTAACACCACCACCATTTCAATGGTAGAAAACACTGTCCGTGAAGGATTAACTCTCTGGGAACCCAGAATCGAATTGATCAAAGTAGAGGTGTCAGATAAAGAGTCCTCAGAAGGAAAGTTGCTGGTCAGCATTGATTACCGTGTGCGCGTTACAAACAACCGGTTCAACCTCGTTTATCCGTTTTACTTAAAAGAGGGATGATAAAATTGAATAGCGAACTACCTAAGATAGAACCAAAAAAGTGCAGTGATACATATAAACAGCTAAAAGAGCTGGTTTTGCACTATACCCCTGAATGGGCAGGTTCGGATGGAAAAGACGCAGGTGTTGCTCTTCTCAAGATATTTTCCCATATAAACGAGAACGTGGTCAATCGATTCAATCAGGCGCCAAAGAAGAACTTTGTGGCATTCCTGGATATGCTGGGGATTAAACTCCTTCCTGCTCAGCCTTCCAGGGTGCCGCTTACTTTTAATCTTGCAAAAGGGACAGAGAAGGAAATTCTGGTTCCTGCAAAGACACAGGCTTCTTCAGATAAGACAGATGAACATGAGGAGCTGCCCTTTGAGACAGAGAAAAACCTGCTTGCAACTCCAAGCCAGCTAAAAAAAGTCATAAGCATAGACCCGGAAAAAGATGCAATCTACAAACCACCCCCGGGTTTCCTGAATGGTAAGCAGCAGAAGGAAAGTCAGGTTAGCTATGAAATAGTTTCATCTCCTTCGGCGGGTTCCAGGAACTTCCAGCTCGATAATGTAACAGACCTGGTTGCTGGAGACTTCCTGGGCATTGGGGAAAAAAATAAGGAGTATGTCATAATTTCTAATATTTCCGGAATGATTATTCATATCACAGATCCACTGCTGAGTGAATATCCTTCCAGCACACCTGTGGAAAAGATCACAAAGTTCAATCTTTTCGAAGGCAAGAACATGCAGGAACACAGTGTATATATGGGTCATAATGATCTTTTCAACATCAAGAGCACTGCACAGTTCACTCTTTTCATAAACCACCGCCCTGGAACCGAGACGGGGGTCACTCCTCTTAAGCTGTCATGGCAGTACTGGGGCGAGGTCGAAGGGGAAGAAGGAGAAGACTGGCGCGAATTCAATGCAAATGACGGAACACAGGGGCTCAGTAAAACCGGAACGGTCGAACTTAACAAGATAACAGAAGGGGAGATCAAAGAGAAGGAACTCATCAAAGATCTCAAGAGCCGCTGGATCCGCTGTATTGTCAAAGAACCTCTGGGTACAGGCGTGTCCCGAAAATTACCAAAGCTGGACAATATAGTCTTTAAGGTCAGATCTTCAGGAGAAAACCTTCTTCCGGATCAGGCTTTCAATAACGATACACCACTTGACATTACTCAAGCTTTTACACCTTTTGGCAAAGAACCCAGGATGTTTGATTACTTTTCAATAGCCAGTAAGGAGATATTTTCCAAAAAGGGTGCGAAGATAGAAATGGATGTTGATGTAGAGAAAAGGGGGGTGCTTGGAGGCCCGACGGCAGTTGAATTTAAACAAAAAATAAAAGTTTTTGCCAGGGGGACGTTTGGAAGACTTGCAGAGGTAGAAATAGATCCCTCTGGAGAAAAAGAACCTGAATGGATTGACCATGGGTTTCCTCCCGATACAAAGATAGCACCTGAATCCACACCCAGTGCCGTGACCTATTCAGGAAAGGATGAGTACATCTCGGTATTTGCAAGTGCTGAAAACGGGCATCTGGTTGAGAGGTTTTTTAATGGCAATCAATGGATCTGGATAGATCACGGGGTTCCAGAAGAAGGTGTAAAAGTTGTTTTTGATCCTGCAGCGATCACGGACTTTACAGGATGCGAGCCAGTTTATGTGATATCTGTATTTGTTACAGGATCGGACGGTTTAATTCATGAATTAAATCGTGATCCTGACACAACGGCAGGAAGATGGATTCACCATGAACCTCCAGGTAATGTTGCTTTTGACTCTTCACCTTACGCAGACAGCTATGCCGGTATTGTAACAGACGGTGAATTTTCAGTAAATGTCATTAAAGTGAAAGTATTTGTGAAAGACAAAAAAGGAAGATTGCATGAACTGGACTGCATGGCAGGTGATAGCAGGTATGATGTCTGGAAGGATTACGGGCTGCTTGATCCTGCTAACGGCATAAAAGCCGGCTCAAGACCCTTCGCCATGGTTTATATTAATACGCCTCCTATTGGCATGGTTTCTTCTGATATAATTGGCAATGGAACGCACCAGGCAAAAGTATTTGCAAAAGGGTCAGATGATCAATTATGGGAGTTTAGCACTTTCAGCAAAGATGAAACGAATCAGGCAATCTCTCTGGAAGTTCCAGAAGATGAAAAAGGAAATAAAATAACGATCATATCTAATCCGCATGGTTACATCACAAGTCCGGGCTCCGAAATAAATAACGAAGATAAACATATCTTTGTAAGAGGTACTGATGGCCGTCTATGGGAAAGAATAGATGATAGACCGGATAAAAAAAACTGGAAATCTCACCACTCACCAGCAAATCTGAATCTCAGTTTCTCTCCATTTGTACTTCATGAGCGACTTCAAAAGATTTTATCTATCTTTTCAGCCAGCGATAAGAATTCCATTATAGAAAGGGATACTGAAAAAGAAACCTGGAACGAATACAAAGACCCTATCGAAACAGCGCTTACCCCTGCCCTTTCCTGGGAATACTGGAACAAGAAAGGATGGGTTGTGATAAAGGGAATAAAAGATGAAACCTCAAATCTCCTTAAAAGTGGAAAAATCATGTTTGATCTGCCGCAGGATGCTGAAGAGACCGAGATTGCGGGGCAAAAAAGCTCATGGATAAGAGCAAGGATCGTGGGAGGTGATTATGGAGAGAAAACGTTTGCTCTCCTGGAAGAATTAGATGAACGTAAAAAGCAGAAACTGATCTCCACGAAGGACAGCATCAGGCCACCCGTTATTAACAGGCTGACAATCAGTTATGCTCTTGAAACAAAGCAATATCCCCAGAAGGTATGGACATATAATAATCTTGAATATCTTGATCAGACAGATGCGAGCAAGATCGAGGACAAATTCTTTCAACCCTTTGTACAGCTGGAAGAAAGAGTAAGAACCATTTATCTGGGGTTTGAGAAATCATTCAAAGGAGGGCCGATAAACATATTCTTTGCAGCAAAGGAATTGCAATTCATCGAGGAAAAGAAGCCAAAACTGGAATGGAGCTACAGTGTAAAGAATGACTGGAAAGAATTGAAAGGCTATCTCGATTACACCGAAGGATTGATCAAACGGGATATCCTGGAATTAATGGGACATCTGGATTTTACTTCTCAGTTCAGGTTCGGCGATTCTCTTTACTGGATAAAAGGGAGCCTTACCAGAGGTGAATATGAAGAATCACCCATCCTTGACGGCATATATCTCAATACGGCATGGGCACTGCAGGCGGAAACAATCAAAGATGAAATACTCGGCTCAAGCGATGGAAGTGCTGACCAGAAATTCTCGTTCCTGAAGTTCCCTGTCCTGGAGGGACAGGAAATAAGGGTATGTGAGATACTATCAGAAGAAGAAAAACAGGAGATAATTGCATTATCAGGAGAAAAGGCGATAAAAGAAGAAAAGGATGAAAAGGGGAAGGTGATAGAAACCTGTGTTTTATGGACAGAGGTCCCTGACTTTTTCGAATCAAAACCAAGAGATAGACATTACATTCTGGACCGCGCTATGGGGCAGCTCCAGTTTGGCGACGGGATCAATGGTATGATACCCCCGATACAGGATAACAACATAAAGGCGGCTTCGTATCAATCAGGCGGGGGGAAGCAGGGAAATGTCAGTGCAGTTGAGATCAAAACACTCAAATCAGCTGTTGCTGGGGTTGAAAGTGTATCAAATCCAGTGGCTGCTGATGGTGGTGCGGATACAGCAACGCTTGATGAAATGCTGGAAATAGGGCCTGCCATGATCGACCATCGGGACCGCGCTGTGACTGCAGAAGACTTTGAATGGCTGGCCAAAAACGCATCAAGAAAAGTGATCAAAGTAAGATGTCTTCCAAATATCAATAATAGAAGACAGAAAGAGATTGGTTGGATTACTGTAATAATTGTTCCAGATTCACTGGAAGCTAAACCGTGCCCCTCCCTTGAGCTGCGAAAAAAAGTGCGCCAGCACCTTGAAGCACGCAGCGCAAACACCCTCAGCCATAAAAGACATGTCAATGTAGACAGTCCTTCATATGTGGAGGTTAGCGTCTCAGTGGATGTGTTCGTTACTTCTTTAGATAAGATCTCCGAAGTTGAGCGAGAGGTCAAGAAAAAGCTGGATGCTTTCTTCCATCCTTTGACAGGCGGCCCGGAAGAAAAGGGCTGGGACTTTGGCCGGGATGTTTCGGCCTCTGATATTTATGCATTACTGGAAGATATTGAAGGGGTGGACCATGTGGAGAATTTAAAATTTTCACATAACTACGAACCATGCCTTTTCGACATAGATCAGAATATTGACTGCAAAGAAAAAATTCTGAAAAATGGAAATTCAGACGGGGATATAGTGAAAGTAAATGAGAATTTTCTGATCGCAAACGGGACGCATATCATCAATCTTCAACCGATAACGGAGGATAAGTCTTATGAGTCTGCTTGAAAAATTTCAAAACCTCGATGATAAAACCTTTGAGGAACTGGTCAAAGAGGCGCGCACCCTGATACCGCAATATGCGAGTGGGTGGACTGACCACAATATTCATGATCCAGGGATTACCTTTATCGAGCTTTTTGCATGGCTGGCCGAGATGCAGATATATCAGCTGAATCGCGTAACTGATGCCAGCTACAGGAAGTTCCTTGAACTGGTCGGGCTTTATCCATTCGATGCTCAGCCTTCAAGAATGGATATTATTTTTAAAAATGTGAAGGATGAGAAGAAAATAGAAGCTGGTACACAGGTTATTGGCGAGGCAGGCACTGAAAAAATAATATTTGAAACCGAGGAGGACTTCAATCTCATTCCGCTGGAGATCAAATCTGTTATTACCACTCAAGATTCACTTACGACCGATAATACTGATGCCAGTGAGAAAGAGAATATATTTTTCTCTGCTTTTGGTGAAAAAGCAGGAATCGGTGCAGCTCTGGAACTGGGATTTGATAAACCACTTCCAGAAAAAGAGATTCAAATAAGTATCATCCTGTTCGAAAAAGACCTTCCTCCTCTGGATACCAGTGGAGATGAGCCGGTACCGTCTGTAAGTGTAGTATGGGAATATTTCAAAGGAGGAAGCTGGAATACTCTTCCTATTAAAAAAGATACCACACTGGCTCTGACAAGAAGTGGAAGAATTGTATTTGACGGCCCGTCTTCCATGGAAAAGAAAGATAAATATTACTGGATACGATGCCATCTAAAGGAAGGACGCTATGAGATCGCTCCGCTTGTGGAGAAAATCCTCCTCAATACCGTATCTGCTGTCCAGATAGAAACGGTACAAGAGACTCTGGGAAAAGGACTTGGCACTCCTGAACAGAAGTTTAAGTTCAAGAAAAAACCTATCATTAAGATGGCCGCACTTACTGTGGGGCATGTTCAGGATTGGCAGGGTCTGTTGAAAATTTTCAAAGATCAGGTGAAATCGGATATGCCAAGCCCTGGAAAAAGGATATGGAATATGTTTGACCAGAACACCAGGAACTTGATCAATGAATGGAGCGAAGACCAGATTCCCGGGTCTGAATTGAAACATGCAGTCGTTGCTTCTATTAATAAGTTGCTCGAAAGCAGAGATCTGTTCGATGAAGGATCATTCAGGGACATTAAACTCCCTTATGAGAGGAAAAAACTCATTAAAAGTCTGAATATTGTTCCTGATTCCAGAGTCCGGGAATTAAACCGGTTTCTAATCGAAACAGCTTACCCGGATAAGATCAAAGCAGAACTGTTAATTCAGGTTCAGACCAAAAATTATGAATGGGAAAACTGGGTGGAAGTAAATGACCTGGAATCTTCAGCTCCAGACGATCCACATTATGTTCTGGATCCAGAAGAAGGGGAGATCACCTTTGGCAATGGATTGAACGGTCGTATCCCGCTTAAAGAACAGGAGATAAAAGTCAGATATAAAACAACCCGCGGTTCTGCCGGTAATGTTCCTGCCGGACTGAAGTTTGCGATCGACAATGGAGGATCTGGCAGGATCTTCGGAAAAAACATGGAAGAAGCAGCGGGGGGGAAATCTGCTGAATCTATTGAACAAGCAAAAGATAGAGCTAAAAAGGATTTCAGGACAATTTCCCGGGCAATCACTTCAAAGGATTATGAAGATCTGGCACTTTCCACACCTGGTTTGAGGGTGGCAAGGGCTGAAGCCATCCCAAATTATGATCCTGATTATCCATGCGTTTCTATTCCAGGTACAGTTACCGTTGTTGCAGTTCCACAAGCAAGAGGGGAAAGGGTTACACCCGTGCCAGGTAAAGGTTTTCTCCAGACCGTTCTGAATCATCTGGAAATGAAGCGGCTTGTTACAACCGATGTACATGTTATCGGACCTGAATACGTAAAAGTTTCTGTAATGTGCAGGATTCGCATAAAGAAAAAGAGCAGTGAAACTGAGGTTGAGAAGCGTGTCAGGGAAAAACTTGAGGGATTTCTGGACCCTTTAAAAGGTGGACCTGACGGAAATGGATGGTCGTTTGGGCGCGCGGTCTACGCATCGGAAATATATCAAATAATTGATAATGTGGAGGGAGTTGAGTACGCGACCAGTGTATTTCTCAGCGCTGAAAATCCTAATGGCGACTATCAGAAAGCAGGACAGCTCATAAAGATTCCTCCTTTTGCACTTGTATTTTCTGGCGAACACAGGGTGATAACGACCGATTTACCACTTGAATTCATAAAAATTTCCGTTAAGTGTGAAATCAATGTAAGTGAGAATAACAACTCGAACGAGGTAAAGAGACGGATACATAAAGCACTGGAAAGATTTCTGGATCCGCTAAAGGGCGGACTGGATGGAAAAGGATGGCAGCCTGGAAAAGCCGTCTTTGCATCAGAGATCGAAAAAATAATAAAAAAAATCGAAGGTGTAGCCGGCATAGCCGAAGTTTCACTGTGTAGAGAAGGAGAGGAGTACAGGAAGTATTCCATCAAGATACCGGAAGATGCCCTTGTAATTTCAGGTGAACACCTGGTAGAAATTATAAATAGAGGCAAAATATGATCCCGCAGGAATTCAAGATACAGATCTTTAAGACACCAGAACAGTGGGGAAGCGGTCTATTGTACCGTCTTGAGATGCAAAAAGAAGGAGGCATAACTCTTTATTCCACACCAAATTTTGCCCAGAGGATAATCCAGGCTGGAAAAGGCATAAATAATCCCACTGGTCTTGCAGTGGATGAATGCCTCCAGATTTACTTCATGGATCCTGATAGGGATTCGAATACCTGCAGACTTTATCGCTATGATGAAAATGCGCATAACCTGGAGCAGCTGTCATATATCGAATACAGGGTTTCTGAGTATCAATGTCCTGCACGAATTATATTTGATGAACTTACATTATGGGTCAATGACCCTGCAAATAACAGGATTCTTGCATTTTCAAGAGAGAATTACCAGATCAAACATATAATCGACAAATATATTCTAAATAATCAGGAAAAATCAATAGAGCCGATTGATATAGGATTGGACGAGCAGGGCCATCTTTACATCCTTAATGGAATACCAGACAAAAATCAAATCATAAGATATCATAATAATGAAATTTTTAGAGAATTTGAACTGAATCTTGAAGAACCTGTCGGGTTAGCTATAGATAAAAATAATAATATATGGATAATCGACGGAAAAAGCAAAGCATTACTCAGGTATAAAGAAGAGGATTCAAAAATTAGCTCTGACCTCACTGTAGAATTATCGAACGTGTATGACGGTTTTCAGCCTAACGGTATATTTATTAACAGAAAAGAAAACATTTTCATCAGTGAAAGTTCCAGAGGATTGGTTCACCAATTTGACCCTGATGGAAGTTACATAGGAGCAGTTCCGGGTTTTAAAGGTTCGGTACAGGGTATCACTGAAGGTCAAAAAGGCGACCTCTATATCAGTAGCGATAAAGGTATCTCCAGATTTAGCACCTGGCAAACGTATACAAAAGAGGTGGGTGTTTATTATTCAAAGACCCTGGACAGCGGGATCAAGGGATGCCAGTGGCATAGATTGGCATTGGAGGCTGATATACCTCCAGGATCTATCCTGGATGTATATTATTCATCATCTGATGATCCGGAATTAAAAAAAATCATCGATAATAAACTCGCTGAAAAAATATCAGCCCAGAAAAAAGAAAAATTCATAAATGATCTTCTGACCTGGACCAGTGAACCGGAAAAAAATCCCAAGGATATGCTCTTCAGGGTGAGGAATGGACGCTATCTCTGGCTAAAGTTGCAGCTTTCAACGCTGGATGAGAAAGTAAAACCAGAAATAAAACAGATGAAGATTTTCTATCCCCGTATTTCATATCTTCGGTACCTTCCTGCCATATACCAGGAAAACAAGGTGAGTAAAGAGTTCCTGGAGAGGTTCCTTTCCATCTTTGAGACTGCGTTCTATGATCAAGAAACAAAGATAAACCGCATCCATGAATATTTTGACCCTGGAACAGTACCGGAAAATTTCCTTAACTGGCTGGCATCATGGCTTAATGTTGCTCTGGAAGAGGGCTGGCCAGAAGAAAAGAAACGTCAGTTCATCATGGAGGCATATTCACTTTATAAGATCAAAGGTACGCCATCCGGCATAAGAAAATTAATCGAAATATATGTCGGGAAAGAGCCCATGATCCTGGAACATTCAAGAACTGGCATGCCTGCTGTTCTGGGAAAAAACTTAACAGTGGGTATTAATAGCTTTCTTGTGGCGACCCCTGTCCGGGGGTTCAGACTCGATGATGATTCGATTCTTGGGATGGTGGCTCTTCGTGATGAGGTACAAAAACTGGAAGATCCTTTTCTGCCCATGGTACATCGTTTTACAGTCATCCTTGATCTTTCAGACGAAGAGGTGGCCCGTTTCGAAAAAGGATTGATGCGAATAATAGATGAAGAAAAACCCGCCCATACGGAATATAAACTTCAGTTCAATGTTATGAGGGAAGGTATGAGAGCTATTGTGGGGGTAAACACGAGGCTGGATTATCATAAGCCTGTTCGACTCGGCATTACCTCCACCATTGGATATGGAGTGGTTCTCATGAAAGGAGAACATAGCGGCAAGGTCGAAAAACATGCAAGAGTGGGGCAGGATACAGAGCTCATTTGACCTTTATAAAAAAAATCGTTTCAAAAAAAGGAGGATGAATAATATGTTAACGGAGGTAATTTATGACTGATAGAAATAAGAAATATTGCGGCACATGTGAGAATCCCTGTTTTGAGCGGAACCACTATTATTATGGCAAATTAATGACCGCCCGGGATTTATATGACGAACAGTGTTACTTCAATGAAAAGAGATGGTTGATCAACAGGATGGTTCTCGGATGGGGAGTTGTTTGCGGGCTGGATGTAAGAAGAATGCCTGTTGACCCTGAAGACCCTACAAAAGGATACGATGATAAAAATGTACTGGTAACACCCGGACTGGCCATTGACTGCTGCGGAAGGGAAATCCTCGTTTGTGAGGAGAGGAAAGTAGAATTAATTCCAGAGGAATCAACCTGCTGTACGGAACATACCGAGCAGGAAGAAAAAAAATTTATAATTTGTCTTGAATTTTACGAGTGCAAGACAGAGCAGATAAACATACCATCAATATCGTGCAATTCGAAAGAGAAATATGGGTTTAACAGAATAAGAGATAGTTATAAAATCCGGATTATAGACCCATCAAGTGAGGATAATGAGAAGGTACACAAAAGGATCTGCCCTCTTGAATATAAGAGTGAATATCTGTTTGACTGGGATAATATACCAGGAAACGATAGTGATCGACTTATAGAATTTCTAAAGAAAAATTACAATGTGGAATGGGTAAGTGCGGAAAACATAAATAAAACCAATGATACCATTGAGATCTCCAATGGAACCAAATCTCTTTCTCTTAAGCTTGTCAATGAAAGGGTTTATCTGACTATCAATGACGGCAGGACCGATGAACTCATTGTGAAGATGAAGGGCGAAACGCGGAACATATACAGGATTGAAACTGTTAATGGTTATCTCTGTAAAAAAATCAAAGAAGGATGCCCTGAATGCTCTGAACCGTTATGTCTGGTTTTAGCTGAGATAACATTTAATCCGTCTGTTGATCCGCCTATCAGGATAGATAATTGCTCAAAAAGAAAGCTGGTTTATAGAAATCCTCTGCTTTATGGCATGATCGATTGCTATCATGGAGATCTGCCACATATCATCGGGATAAACTGGAAAGAAAACGGAGCAAATATCTCATGGGAGGATTTTACGGCTGAAAACGGCATCTATTCAAAAGGGGTACAGGTTGAATTTGATTGGAAGATGAATAAGGATACGATTAATCCTTATACTTTTTTGCTTTTTGTTAAGATGGAGGATGCAGATACAGGAAATTTCGTATACGAGCAGGTACCGGGAGATGTAGATTATGATGAGAACACGTCAATCGCTACATTTTCGGTTACGTCTAAATGGCTTATGGATGTTTTCTTCGGCTATTCAAGGATTCGTGAAAAGGGGGGAGAATTTATGGTGGTCTTAAAGAGCGATTTTATTACAAGTTATGAAGAAAACGGAAAACCTGCTAAAGCTCTGGATGGGAATTTTATCGGTGGAAAATTGCCCTCAGGTAACGGCACCCAGGGTGGTGACTTTGTTAGCTGGTTTTCTGTTGAATCCAAACCTGAAGGTGAGACTGCTCAAAGGAGAGTTCGATAAATTAAATTTTATATAAAGGAGGAATAAAATGAATAAACAAAATTCAAACGATGAGAACTGTGATTTTAATGATTTCAAAAGAGTCAATTATTTTCACGGAATGCTCATGACCGATAGGGATTTCAGAGAAGAGCAGATATATCATAATGAAAAAAGAAAATTAATTAACAGGATGCTGCACGGGTGGGGAGTGGTTTGTGGACTCGGTCTCGATGGCAAACCTGGAAGTTCCATAATCACGATCGAGCAGGGAATGGCACTGGATTGCAGCGGAAATGAGATCGTAGTTTGCGAACCTTACAAAATAGATCTGACATCGAAAACCTGCCTGTGCACAAAAAATGAAAAACCTGTGAAGGACGTTGATTGCCAGGAGTTGGAAAGAGCGAGGGATCAACCCAATATTTATTATATCGGAATCAGATATAATGAAGATAATACGGATCCTGTCCCTGTTTATGCTCCTGGTGGAGACTGTGAAGAGAAACTATGTAAGAGCTCCCGCATTCGGGAGGGCTTTTGCGTAAAGATTTTTGATCATCCTCCAGTCCAGCCACAAATAAGGCCGATCCATCCAAGCCTGATCAAGCGTATCTACGATGGTTGCAAAGGTGATGTTGTGGTCCATGAAGGTTCACCTCAGAAACCCCTGGATGACCCCGAAAAAATTATGCTTGCTGCGGGTGCATCAAATGTAAATGGATTCTATAATAATATGCAAATTAGACTTGATGTAAGAGGTAATACTCAGATCAGGACAATCACAAGCTATTCCGGGACAGCTCAAACGGCAACTGTTGACAGTCCCTGGGATCCGGATTACCTTCCAGACCCTGAATCAACGTACTCAATAACTGAATCCAAAAATGAATGTATGCGTAAAACAGTGGAGGAATTCACAAAAGACTTCTGCAGCTGGTCACCACCATGCCCTGATTGCTGTCCTGATGAACACTACTTAGTACTGGGAAAAGTCGAGATAGATCCAATAAAGAAGACCATTAAGAATATCATCAGTGAAGACCGTTATTATCTGCTGACTGTGCATTTATTCCAGTATATTTTCTCATCACTGTTAAAAGGCGCTGATACATTGTTCGAGGTAACAGGAATGGACGAGCAGATCCCGGATATCAATCTGATCCACCGCAATCCAATTGCAGCTCTTTGCTGGCTGGGGAAAATATTCGTAAATGATGCGAACATAGAACCCAAAGAGGAAGGTGTTGAAAGAATGATTGCAGGCCGGAAGCTTTATAAGCGGGTTGATGTTGATTCAGAACTGGCAAAACTCAGAAAAGAGGTTGATGAACTAAAAGGCGCTTTACAAAAGCCCTCGAAAAAACAGAAGGGCGGTTAAAAAGACCGAAATGAGTTCAAACTTTGTTTAATGCAAAACCCTTTATTCACGGAATCTGAACAAGAGGATCTCCCTCTTGTTTCCTGCATAATGCCAACCTGCAACCGCAGGACGTTTGTTCCTCGTGCGATCGAATACTTTTTGCGTCAGAACTATCCCAACCGAGAGCTGATCATTGTAGATGACGGCACGGATAAAGTAAAAGACCTTGTGCCCTGCGATTCACGCATCCTTTACCTGCAACTGGACAGAAAATGCACAATCGGAGCCAAGCGAAACCTTGCCTGTGAGGAAGCAAATGGTGAAATTCTGGTACACTGGGATGATGATGACTGGATTGCTCCATGGAGGCTGGAGTATCAGGTAAAAATTCTGCAGAGAGAGGAGGCTGATATCTGCGGTCTTAACAGGCTATTTTTTTACAATCCCGTATCTGATCAGGCCTGGGAGTACATCTATCCCGGAAGAGGAAGACCATGGCTATCCGGCGGCACTTTTTGCTATACCAGGACTTTCTGGGAGAAGAAACCTTTTCCCGATATCAATGCAGGTGAAAGCACCCGCTTTATATGGACAAACCGTCCCAGGAAAATGATAGTCATGCAGGACAACACCTTCTATGTGGCCTTGATTCACAGGGGGAACACAAGCCCAAGACAGATCACAGTTAATCGATGGCATGCTCAGCCCAACAGGTTGATCAGAGATCTAATGGATGAGGATCACTCCTTCTATACGAATCTCTTTGATGATCAGAAAATTTCAGGGGGAGTAAATGGGCGAAAGAGTTAGAATAGAAAATAAAAGACCTGAGACAAAAAGTCAAAATTCAGTTTAAGATCGGGCAGCCCCGAGATAAGTACGAGCAGGAGGCTGACAGGATGGCGGAGCAGGTGATGCGGATGCCAGAGCCTGCGGCAGTCTCAGGTGGTTCACCTCACATCCAGCGGGCGTGCCCCACATGCGAGGAAGATGAACTTAATCGGCAACCAATAGTGGAAGATGAGGAAGAGCTTCAGACGAAGGTAACTTCGGGTCACATTTCTGAAGCAACGCCCAATCTCGAATCACGCATCCAGTCTCTGAAAAGTGGTGGCCAGCCTTTATCAGAAAACGACCGCGACTTTTTCGAGCCGCGCTTCGGGCATGACTTTAGCGGGGTGAGGGTGCATTCCGGCGAGGCCGCCGGGCAATCAGCGCGGGATTTGAACGCCAATGCTTACACGGTGGGACGCAACATTGTGTTTGGTGCGGGTCGGTTCGAGCCGGGGACGCACGAGGGGCGGCGGCTGATTGCCCATGTAAGCGTAAAAGCATTCCAGGTTAAATGATTTGCGATGAGAATTTTCACAAAAAAAAACAAGAAACAAGAGAAACAAGAAGAACACCAAAGTATAGAACCTGTGTGGAACTTCGATATCTTTGATATATAGAAATTAATAAAGAAAAACTTGACAATCCAGGGATCCCTGCGAGCATGAATCTAAAGGTTTGCTTAGCAGGTGAAGCGAATGACGGAGCGGAAGATTCACCCGAGTGTGCATAAGCATTGAGTGTAAATCCATATTGAGGTATTAAATCATGCAACCACATGACCAGAACGGGATTAAGTACATCCTGCGCGACACATTAGGGAAAGTGATATATTATAGGGACTATAAAGACATTTTCAATATCTTCATGAAGACCATCAGGGAATTCGAGGATTTTAAACCGCGCCTGGAATTATATTATTCAAGTCTGGGAGTATAAAATTTGCAGCAATCAGACCGAGAGCGCATATTTACCAAGCTCAATGAGATGATAAGGTATCTTTGTCCCCCCGTCTCCTTTTTCCACATACATCATCTCTAACTTCATTTAGCTTAAGATTAAATAGCTTGTAATTCAAATGTAGATTATGCCTGTGGAGAAAGTACCATCTTGGTTTAGACAGTTTTTAATGCCTGAACTTAATGAGATAAAAGGCAAACTTGAAGCTATCAGTACAAAGATAGAATCAACAAATGAAAGAATAGATAGCCTTAGAAACGAAGCAAAATCAGAGATAGCGCGTCTTGAAGAAAGAATTGGCAGCCTTGAAACGAATCTGAATACCAGGATTGATAGTTTGCGGAATGAAACTAAAATGGAGATAGGCAGCCTGAGAACGGAGATGATAGTAAAGCTTGATTCACTTGAAAAGCGAATACCTGTTATAGAGAAGATGGCAGCATTTGAACTCAGGATTGCAGAATTAGAAAAAAAGCTTGCAGTGGTTTAGCTTATTCATTCATATTATCAGCTCAATGCTGTATCAATAACATAGAAATGATTGCAGGCCTACTGGAAAAAAACTTCGGCTTTCCTGATGGCAACATCACATTGCTGCGGGACAAAGAGGCTGCACGCGGGGGATCCTGGCAGCATTTAATGCACTGACCGACCACATAGAAGAAGACGATATTGCAATCATCTATTATAGCGGCCACGGCTCTCGGATGAGAGATCGGGAAGGCGATGAACCTGATGCCTGGGATGAAACTTGACAAAATATGGTATGAAATAAGGGGAAGAAAATGCAAATCAGCAGTGAATTAACGTATGACGACTTCGAGGTGGAGATTGGCATTGGCAAAGGACGGGAGTATCCCATAGCTGTTTTACATTCAGCGGCCGGGGAAGCTCGTGAAACCATGCATTTCCCTTATGACGAGCTGGTGCTTGAAAACCGCCTTAAAGATTTGAAAATCGCGCTTCTGGGATCTGGAGGAATGCGCCGTTCTTCTCTTTCTTCGGAAGAACAGATGGTTCAGAGTTTTGGCAGTGACCTTTTCAACTCACTTATCACAGGTGAAGTACGCAATCGCTATGATGTCAGCCTTGAGAAAGCAAAATCGAAAGGAAGGGGATTGAGAGTAAAACTTCGCATTCAACCTCCCAACCTTGCTGTGTTGCCCTGGGAGTTCCTGTATGAACCGCGCCAGTCAGAATATATGGGCCTTATGCGAAGTATATCGATAGTGCGTTATCCTGAGCATCCCCAGCCAATCCAGCCGCTGTCTGTGACGCTGCCGCTTCGTATCCTCGGCATGGTTGTAAGCCCGATAGATCTGCCCAGGCTGGATATAAATATTGAAAAACAGCGAGTGGAAGAATCCCTCAAGAACCTGCAGGAGAACGGCCTTGTTGAGCTGACATGGCTTGAGGGGCAGACCTGGCGTGACCTGCAGAAAGCAATGCGCGGCGGCCCGTGGCACATCTTCCATTTCGTAGGTCATGGAGGATTTGATCGCAGTGCCGGTGAAGGGATCATAGCTCTGGCTGACGGGGAGGGGCGAATGCGTCCTTTCAGCGCTACTGAATTAAGCAGATTACTTGCCGACCACTATCCTCTTCGCCTTGTGATATTGAACTCCTGCGAAGGGGCACGAGGGAGCGACCGCGACCTGACCTCAAGCACTGCCTCCATACTGGTGCGCCGGGGCATTCCTGCTGTTCTTGGGATGCAGTACAAGATCACTGACAGGGCGGCAATTGAGTTCGCTCGTACGTTCTATGAAGCCCTGGCTGATGGCATGCTTGTGGATGCAGCCGTGGCAGAAGCGCGAAAAGCCATAAGCATCGAAGTTGCGAACACGGTTGAATGGGGAACTCCTGTGCTGTATATGCGCTCGCCTGATGGCGTGCTGTTCAGCATACAGAAAAAGAAAGTAAAGGGCAGGAAGCGAATAAAAGAAGAACCCATATCACCTGAAGAGAAAGAACGACTGGAACAAGAACGAAGAGAGCGAGAGGCACGACAGACTGAGTTATCAGCATTGTATTCGAAAGGTACGGAAGCGCTGGAGGCGCAGGATTGGCAGACAGCGGTTGAGTGGTTCAAAGAGATTATTGCAATAGATGCCGATTACAGGGATGCCAGTGCCAAATTGATGGAAGCAGAGCGGCAATTAGATTTAGTTGAAGATAAGGAGAGGCAGCGATTGGAAGAGCTGTATGCCAAGGTTGTGAAAGCAAATGAAGCCAAGAACTGGACACTGGTTATTTCCATCTGCCAGGAAATAGGCAAAATCGACCCTGATTATAAGAACGTAGCAACCCTTTCAGATGCAGCGAAGATTAATCTCTTGAGGCAAGAACATGCTGAAAAGGAGAAAGCTCTTAAAGAAAAAGAAGAAAAGCTGGAGGAAAAAAAACGAGACCTGGAGTTGAAAGAGAAAGCTGCCAAAGAAGCAAAACTCGATGCTCAAAAAGAAGCAGAGCGGCTGGAAAAAGAGCACAGAGAGCGAGAGGCGCGGCAGAAGCTGGATTGGATTGCGAATGCAGATAAAAAGATTGATACAACAACTACTGCAAAATATTGTTACAATTGCGGTTATCCAAATGTGGATAAGATAAATTTTTGCACACAGTGTGGTGCTAAATTATCCGAGAAATAATATGGAAGGTGTAAAAATGAAATGTCCGAACTGTGGTTTCGAAAATCCAGAAATGGCAAAGTTTTGTGGAAAATGTGGAACAGTCATAAGAACAACACAGACTGGAAGTAACCCATCAGGAGCATGGTACCTGGTGCCGTTCTTCTTTGGAATCCTTGGTGGCATAATAGGCTATTTTGCCATGAGGGACAAAAATAAGGGAATGGCAAATAATCTTTTAATAGTGGGTATCGTATCTTCCATTTTCTGGTGGATTATCTTGGCGGGATTGAATTCGTATTAGCTGAAATTTCTATATACATATCAGAAGGAGTTCCTTTTAGTCTGCGGCTGATCAAATCAGGGGCCCTGCAGGCTAAGCTCAAGATCGGAGCACCGGGGGATAAATACGAGCAGGAGGCTGATAGGGTGGCGGAGCAAGTGATGAGGAGGCCTGAGCCCAACACCAACCTGCAGACAGTTTACCGGCTATTCACATAAGACCGACTGTGCCTCAAGTGGCATGCCAGCCAGCGCCCAAGCCCAAAGCCCCCGCCAAACCAAAAACTCCTGCCAAGCCTAAAGTCTCAGTCACTGTGGACAATGTGGACGAGGTGTACGGTTCTCTCACGGATGACATCGCAAAAGAGGTGTTCGCTGCCTACGGCAGCCCACTGGCAGGTAATGAGAAGAGTCTAATATCTGCGTTTGATGCCAAGAACCTGAGTGCATGGATAGGACTGGCGATCATCAAGGAGGAGTCGTCTTTCGCCAATCGAGCGAACAACCCCGACCTTGACGAACGCAATGAAGCGAACCCGTTCAGTGTGCACTTCAACACCGATCGGAAACGGTGGCCGAAAGGTTGTGGCAAGAACCTCCTATTGATCGAGGATAATAAAAAGGAGTATACACCAGGCGAAACTGTAAAAAAAGAGTGCGCAGCGAAAGGATTTCGTTTACCAACATTTCCTGAAAGTGCAGCAGGGGCAGCAAAGACCATCAAAAACAAAGGATTCGAAGCTTACAGAGAGAAAGGCGGCTACAAGGAGGTTCTCAATGGCCACCTGAGGGACATGATAAGCAAAATAAAACTGGAACCGAAATGAACCAGGTACTGGCGGGCAGGTTGAAGCGGGTGCTGCCATTGTAGGTGGCACTGATCCTGTGTGCAAGTAATGTTTTCCAATTGCCACATGCATGAAATAATGGAGATATCAAATGGCTGAAAGAGTCCAGGTATGCAATAAAAAGCCAGAAGCCAAGAGAGAAAACAGGGCTTCTCAAACACAAAAGGCAGGTCTCTCTCAATCCATTAGCTCGCCTGTAGAACAAATCCTGTTTCTTCAAAGAACTATCGGAAATCAGGCGGTTGGAAACCTGATTAAGTCAGGGGCTTTGCAGGCTAAACTCAGGATCGGACGGCCTGGTGACATCTATGAGCAGGAGGCTGATAGGGTGGCGGAGCGGGTGATGCGGATGCCTGACCATGCATCTGTCCCGCAGTCTCAGGTCAATTCACGGTCAGAGGGGTTATCAATTCAAAGCGCACGCTGTGATTCTGAGAAAGATATTCACCACAGTCAGTCAGGTGTACCACCCATCGTCCACCAAGTCCTTCGCTCCCCTGGCCAGCCGCTCGATGCTGCCGCCAGCACCTTTATGGAGCCGCGCTTTGGACACGACTTCAATCAGGTGCGGGTGCATACGAATGCCAGAGCGACGGAGTCGGTACAAGGCATCAATGCGTTAGCCTACACGGTGGGCAACAACATCGTTTTCGGACGCGGACAATATGCGCCTGGGACAACGACGGGCAGCCGACTACTAGCACACGAGTTGACGCATGTAGTGCAGCAGGAAGCGGGGGGTTCGAGATCTGTTCATGCCAAGCCTGCAATGGATCAGCCCGGAAGCCCGTTTGAACGAGAAGCAGATTTCATGGCATATGCCGTGAAGCGCTCATCCCCATCGCCGTTGAGAGGGCACATGGGCAGCACACTGCCATATCGCGAGGCGACTGAGTTGGCCGAATGCATACGGATCATGGGAGAAGAGAACAGGGATTATTGCCGCGCAGAGGTGCTCGGCGAGAAACCAGAGCCTGTTGAGGAGGCACCAAAGTGGACTCGTAAACATACGAAGGGGCCAAGGTTATTGAATGGAGAGGAGCCTTCTTATCAGGTTTGGTTTGATCACATCCTGCCTCCTGTCCCCACCGGCGTAAAGCAGATATGGCAGATTGTTGAGAGTACACACACGTTCCTAACTGATAAATGCGAAGTGAAAACTGAGACGGGTTTTAGAATTGACATCGTCAACATCGGCACACGCCAAAAGATAGATGATTCGTGGGGATGGATTAGAAGAGATAATCCCTGTTTTGCGATGGAAGAGAGCAAAGCCAATATAGGGTTTGATGACCAAACCAGCAATTTGGCTGAACAGACCAATGTTCCGGCGACAAAGCAGCTCGCAGAAGATACGTTAGGAAAGATGACCGGCCCGAAGGGCGCTTATTCTGGTGTGTATACCTTCGTCAAGAGCAGGAATTGCAGAGACTGTCCTGAAAAGCTAAAGGAAATACAGGAGAAGAATAAAGCGCCGAATGGGGAAGCCTTGAAAGTTGAAGGGGTCGGCAGTTGGAAGTCTTAGGCAGTATAGCATGGGTGGAGCGCGGCGAAACCCATCAATGGATGTGGATGGATATGATAAGTTCCTGCGATCGCCTCTACTTATTCTGCAACTACAAAGGGTGCAACGGGTTAGTGGAATAGGTATTGATAATATGATTGATCCACTGATTGCTATAAATGACGAGTTACCGGCATTACCGGCTGAAAGGGGGTTGCCATTTTTTTTCACCGCGGTATTAGCGGAGCGCCGGAGTCGGCTGTTGACCGAAAATATTCAAGGATTACCAACTCATGAGGTATCTAATCATGCAACCATATGACCAGAATCTGATCAAAGACACCCCGCGCGACGCATTAAAAGAATTAGCCGAAGGCCTGCTCTATACCCACACACGCATCAATGCTAACACTACTAAAATCCTGGAAGCAGCCTCTTTCCTCTATGCCCTCATAGAAATGTTGAATGAAAAGGGCGTGATCACCATCGAGGAACTGGATGATCGAAAAAAGCAGGTGGCACAGCGATTAGTGCAGAAGTTCGTTGAAAGCGGGATGGGGCTCATGTATCAGGATCCTGAGCACGACAAGTATACGTTTGAACATGAAGCCGATGTAGATTGCCTGAGCCGGCTGCCTGTCTGCAAAGCGGTGTGCTGCAAACTTCCTTTCGCCCTGTCAAGACAGGATGTGGAGGAGGGGATCATCCGCTGGGAATTCGGGCGTCCGTATCTTATAGCACATGGAGCAGATGGTTACTGCGTTCATCTGGACAGGGATACCTACAGGTGCACAGTGCGCGAGCAACGCACAGTGCCGTGCAGGGGATTTGACTGCAGGGATAATGAGAAATGGAAGGTGTGGGTGGATTATGAGAGGAAGATAATTGATCCTGAATTGTTGAAGCGGATTGATAGGGAAAATAATAAAATTTACTTATCCTGTGTATCAAATAATTTAAAATAATACGATATGAACTAATGGAGAAAGAAAATGACTGAAAGAACGCTGGCAAGCGCCAAAAAGCCTGAAATCAAGAAGGAAAACCAAGCTTCTCGTTCGCAACAAACCAATTTTTCTCAATCTCTCAATACCCCAGTTGACCGCATCTTATTTCTTCAAAGAACCATCGGCAATCAGGCAGTCGGAAGGCTGATCAAGTCTGGAGTTTTGAAGACAAAACTGAGGATAGGTCAACCTGGGGACATCTACGAGCAGGAAGCCGAAAGGGTGGCTGATCAGGTGATGCGAATGCAGGAGCCGAAGGTTTCAACAGAAACAAAGGTTTCCAGTAACATTCAGAACAACTCCATTCAGCGCAGATGTCCTGCGTGTATCAGGGAACATCAATCAAGGAAGGAAGAAGGGGAAGAAACCCTCCAGACAAAAGAAAATTCTGATTCAACTCCCAAAGTCACATCAGACCTGGAATCAAGTATAAGCTCTATCCACGGCAGTGGTCAGCCTCTGTCTGAGCCTGTGCGCACATTTTTCGAACGGCGCTTTGGCGCCGACTTTAGCAGCGTTCGTGTGAGCTCTGACAGTCAGGCAGGTGAACTGGCTAATACATTGCAAGCGAAGGCATTTACCGTCGGCAGTAACATCTCCTTCGGCAGGGGACAGTATTCGCCAGGTACATCGGAAGGCAAGCAGCTCCTTGCTCACGAACTGACGCATGTGATACAGCAAACGGGATCAGTCCACAGCCAGAGAATTTTACGAGCAAGGATAGATAGTGGCGAAAAAACCGCATTGTGCAATACCGCCGCCTGTGACCTATTGCCACCTGCAGCCGATATTACTGATAATCAAGCTATCTTTCGAAAAGAAATCGATGATTTTCAACGGACCCCTGCCACTAATTCACGTGCCAGTGGCAGCATTCGTCAATTGGAATATATGGATACAGGCGCAAGACAAAAGCAGTTGCCTGACATTCAGCGACAGCACAAGCTGGAAAATGACCTGGGATCCGCTACCGGGGTAGCCTGTCCGATCTCAACAGAAAAACTCAATCACCAGAATGCAAGCCTGGATATTACATTTGACCTTGGTGGTTCTGTGCTCACTGCACAAGACATTAATAACATCGCTGTATTTGTTAATAACTGGCATGGTGCAAGCATCTCTGTTCCGGTGCGTATCCATGGTTATGCGAGCAAGGATGGGCCGCCTACCGTCAACTGGCCGCTATCCTGTCATAGAGCGGAAGCGGTTTCCAAACAAATGCAGAAGGTCCAACCTGCGGTTGTATTGAGTACAGGACAGTCATTTCCAGCAGGGACACCGGGAATTCTCGCAGGCTTTACAGAAACCTTCGCTCATGGTGAGACCGAAGAGTTTTCCAAAACAGCACTTCCACCCAACCGCAGGGCAACAGTACATGTGCCATCATTGCCTGCATTACCGGCGAAAGTTGCTAAGGCGCCAACCGCCAAATTGAAAAGCGGCCCCACTTATACACCGAATGGCAATATAAAGGCAACAGCCACCGCGTTAAAAAAATCCGCCACTTTTAGAATGTCGGCTGAATTTGACCTTGATCCCCCAAACGGGGTACTGGCCGCCTGCGGCGAGATTCGTCAATACATCAGGTGGTCTAATAATAATGTTGACCCGTCGAGATTTGGTCATGAAGGGTTTTTCACAGATAAAACTTACTTGCCTGACACATGGTATGAGGATAGAGATCAACCGAACACGAGATTTGGGCATCGTAGAGGCCCGCATTCTGCCCTAAATAATGCTTTTGATCAATATTTTGACAAGGCGGGCAAAATATCACCTAACCCAGCGAGCGGACGGTTCTACGAAGGAAGAGATACTCCCAATACAAGTGGTTCAGCCGCTTATATCAGTTCTTTTGTTGGTAGCTGGGAATTTAGACTGGAAGCAATCGATACCTGTAATGGAAATAAAGTGCTGGGATCTGATAACGTAAAAATTCAATGGTAATGGGAAAAAATAGATGTTTTTTATATTGTAATATTTTATAGGAGGCGTATGACCCGGAATACGAATCGATCTAAGAGTAATATGGAACTGCAATTATTTATTCAGCCTGACAGCCTTGAATTAATTTTTAAGAACAATGGTCATAATACAATAAAGATTTGGGAATTCCATAACTCATGGGGATGGCATACAATTTTTTTACAACTAAAAAAAATGAATTCAAATGAAGAGTTCACATTGACCAAACTCAAACAGATAGGTTGGACTAAAAATTTTCCCAGTTTTATAGAAATACACTCTCGTGAAAGTCATAAATTGAATATCTTCCCACGAGAAAAGGGTTGGGAATCAGAAAAGGATCTATCAGTCTTAAAAAAGCAATCCTTGATGGTAAAAGCGGTTCTGGAAATCCCTGAAACCCCGGAGGCTAAAGAATTCGGGATATTTGTTGGAAAAGTCGAAAGTGAATGGCTACTATCGGAACCACCGCATCTATGGCTCTTTAAGGAGAATTAACTGCATATGTCTTTCAATGAAAACAAAACAGAACCTTCCAATCCACCTATAAGTGACCGACTGAACGTACTGTGCGCGCATATTCATCAGGGGCTTTTAAGCTGGATTCCTCCTTATCTATCGGAGATGGGAGAGATCTGTGATAATTGGTTTTACAGGAATCCACTTCCCGAAGTCGTTCTCCCTCTTATCACCTGTCAGGCAGTTAATGGCAATCCTGAGGATTCCAAAGTATTGCGTACCGCTACGGCCATACTGTCTGGCCTCATCGGTTTACAAATCCTCGATGATACTCGCGTTAGAAACAATCGTCAGTCTCTCTGGATGAAAGTTGGCATGGAAAGAGCGATCCATTATGCGTATGCATTCGAGGCATTATCCAATCAATTATGGGTCAAATTAGTTCAAGAAGGAGATGCCTCAGAAGCCGTTTTTCAGAATTACCAACAAGGAATGATGATCGCTTTAGCCGGGCGGAACCGCGTGTTGTCCCATTACAACCGGAATTGGGAAACTTATTGGAAGACTGCTGAAATGACTTCAGCTCATCCTTCCGGCCATATTGCCGCCTCCGGAGCGATGTTAGCCAGGGCAGATGAATCATTAATTGAATCCTGCCGTATCTTTGGCTACCATCTGGGTTTGGCCCGTCACTTATTAGAAGTTTACCAGTGTATGGAGGAACCAGGCAAACATCTCTTGCCCTGCCACCAGGATGTCAACCTACCAATCCTTTATGCATTAAAATGTAATCATCCTGGCAAAACTGAACTAGCTGATATTATTCAGCAAGATCAATTGGCACTGCACCAGCAACGGGTAATTGAAATCCTTGATGCCACAGATGCCAAAGGCTATCTCATGTGGGCAGCCTTACAGGAACGCAAACGGGCATTGGAGGCCGTAAAGCCCTGTCCGAACGAGGAAGGGAAACAACTTATGGAAGCGTTTCTCATGGGCTGGTTCGAGCAATCCACAGCTTTTGCCGGGAGAGAAGAGGTCAATCTGCCAGATGAAAAGAAAATGGAGATTCCCCACAGGGAATTTGATCCAAAAGAAATAAGTAGCGGTCTGTCATCCATCTCATATCGGTCAATCGGGTTGGGGCTGAGACATCAAATTCGCCAGACACCTTTACAACCTGGAACATAATCATGAACAAAGAAGGCTTACACGATCAAGCAGAAGAACAGGACAAGCTGCATCGTCAGGTGGAACGTGCCAGTCTATTTACACATACTTCGCTTACAGGCCTTGCTGCCCGTGTCAATGAATCTGAGTCTTTTCTTTATGCTCTTATCGATTTAATGATACAAAAGGGGGTGATAGCACCGGAAGAAGTTATTGAAATCGTTCAACAAGTGAGGAAAGAATTGATAGAAAAGCAGGAAGTAGCTCATCCAGGTCTGGCCATGAGGGTCGATGGTGATGAGGGAGGTGAACATACACCGGTGAACTGTGAAGAAAGGTGGCATGTCTGTAATGCGATCTGTTGTAAACTGGATTTCGCACTCAATGCTGAAGAAGTAGAATCTGGCAGAATCAAATGGGATATGGGGCGACCCTATTATATTAGACACGAAGAAAATTGTTTTTGTGCCCATTTAAATCTGAAAACTAAACAATGTGGTATATATCAAAATCGCCCTGGTATCTGTAAAAAATATAGTTGCGCGAAAGATATACGCATCTGGAAAGATTTTGAAAAAATGGAACTCAATTACGATTTTATCAACACCCACCTGAGAGAAGCCAAACCTAAATTGATCGATTCCCCTATGTTCACAGATCAAAAAATTGTTTACAAAAATGAACTATAAATGAAAATTGAAGATAGAGTTTGTTATTTCTCAAGTGCAGAGCTGCCGTGCAGGATGATCCGGCAGACACAAAGCAAGAAGTGAGAGTTCAGATATTTATGAATTTGTTTCCTCAAGTACTTTGGAATATAATATTTATGGAGATAAACAATGGCGGAAAGACTCCAGATAGCTGCCAAAGAACCTGAAGCTAAGAGAGAAAATCCAGCTTCCAAAGTTCAAAAAACGGATTACTCTCAAACATCGGGCTCACCAGCTCAACGCATCCTGTTCCTCCAGCGAATGATCGGCAATCAAGCTGTGCAGCGGCTGATCAAATCAGGGGTTTTGCAGGCAAAACTCAGGATCGGCCAGGTTGGCGATATCTGCGAGCAAGAGGCTGACAGGGTGGCAGAGCAGGTGATGCAGATGCCAGAGCCGCAGGTCTCAAAGGAAACAAGGGTTTCCAGTCGCACCCGGAACAATTCTATCCAGCGCAAATGTCCGGGATGTATCAAAGGCCAGTCAAATAAGGAAGAAGAGGAAAAAGTCCTACAGATGAAAGAAATATCTGGCTCAACTTCTGAAGTCACGCCGGAATTGGAATCCCGTATCAGCGCTGTCCGTGGCGGCGGCAAGCCTCTGCCTGAGTCTGCGCGCGCTTTCTATGAGCCGCGCTTCGGGCAGGATTTCAGTCAGGTGCGGGTGCATTCCGGCGAAGCTGCCGGGCAATCGGCGCGGGATGTGAATGCCCAGGCCTACACTTTGGGACACGACATTGTGTTCGGAGAAGGGCAGTACTCGACGCATACGCTCGCCGGACAGCGGCTATTGGCGCACGAGCTAGCGCATACCCTCCAACAGGCTAAGGGTTCCGCGGCTGGCGCTGAGCGAATCTCCAGTCTACGCGACCCGGCAGAACAAGAAGCTGACCGGGCCGCAAGCGATGCG
>JAPZAV010000174.1 GCA_027460465.1 Candidatus Methanoperedens sp.
AAAAATGACGAAAAAGATTAAACTCTCCGAGCTTGGAAGCCTGCTTGGGGGCCTGGAAATCGAGGCTCTTGAGGGAGTAAAGATAGAAGGTGATGTGGAGCTTGATCTCGGGCAGATGATTAATCCGCAGATGGCATATGCCCTGGGGCATGAGACTGCACAGATAGCCATGCATTTGATCAATATCTCCAGGATTCTAGGTTATCCTGTGAATCAGATGTATGGAGCGGCTCAGGCACCGAAGAAACTCAGCAAGCTTATCGAGTCAAAGTTCAGTGTTTCCAAAAATGAAGATTGGAAGACTCCTATCCAGGAAATCATCCTTGGGGCTACTTCTTCAGACGGAGGCTCACGCAAAAGCACTGTAACGCTCGGAGGTGAGAATGCACTTCCGTATTACTTTGATAGCCCGATGCTGCACCGCAATCATGTGACCATGGATGTCTTTGACATCCCGATAAACATGGCAAAGGCAGTGAAATCCAATTATGAGGACGTGATCAACAGCCCGGCAGAGTGGGCAAAGAAGGTTGTGCGAGATTTCGGGGCAGACATGGTCACGATCCATCTCATCAGTACAGATCCGAATATCAAGGATACTTCACCAGCAGAGGCAGCAAAAACAGTGGAGGATGTTCTCCAGGCAGTGGACGTGCCGGTAGTGATCGGAGGTTCCGGCAATCCAGAGAAAGACCCTGCCGTGCTTGAGAAAGCAGCAGAAGCTGCTGAAGGCGAAAGATGCCTGCTTGCCTCAGCAAGCCTGAACCTTGATTACGCGCGCATAGCAGAGGCAGCAAAGAAATACAATCATGTGGTACTTTCCTGGACCCAGCTTGAGATAAACGCGCAGAAAGAACTCAATCGCAAGCTCATGAAGCAGTGCGGCGTAAAGAGAGAGAATATCGTGATGGACCCAACGACCGCGGCTCTGGGATACGGGCTTGATTATGCCTACACCAATATGGAAAGAATACGGCTTGCAGGTCTGATCGGAGATACTGAACTGAATTTCCCGATGTCAAGCGGCACTACCAACGCATGGGGAGCGCGCGAGGCATGGATGACTGCTTCGCCGCTAAAGGAAGACTCTGACTGGGGACCAAGAGAATACAGAGGTCCGATATGGGAGATCGTCACTGGATTGACGCTGTCGCTCGCAGGGAATGATCTTTTCATGATGATGCATCCCACGGCTGTCCAGGTGCTCAAAGAGATCAGCCAGACGCTGTACGGTTCAAGGGAAAGCGAACCTGTAAACATTGACTCCTGGGTATCGGCGGTGATCTGATGAAGCTCAACAGTCCACTTCAGGTCTACAAGTACCTTCCACAGATAAACTGTGCAGAGTGCGGAGACCCCACATGCATGGCATTTGCAGCGCATCTCATCGACAGGTCAAAGAAGCTTGAGGACTGCCCGCCTCTGCTCAAGGACGAATTCAAGAAAAAATATATGGAGCTTCTTTCTTTACTTGCGCCAGAGATCCGACAGATCATAATAGGTGTGGGCGAGCGTGCAAAGAAGATAGGTGGAGATGATGTTCAATATCGCCATCAGCTCACATTTTTCAATCCCACGGCTTTCGCCTATGATGTATGGGACACGATGCCTGAATCCGAGCTAGTGGAAAGGGTAAAAAGGATCTCGAACTTCAAAAAGTTCTATGTCGGGAAGTTCCTGAAAGTGGATATGGTGGCTGTGAGGTGCATTTCAGGAGACTCCCTCAGGTTCGCAGGTGCGGTAAAGAAGGTGAGCGAGACGACAGAACTTCCATTGATCCTCTGTTCTTATGACCCCTCTGTTCTGAAGGCAGGGATCGAAGTGGTCAAAGATAAAAACCCGCTGGTATATGCAGCGACAGAACAGAACTGGGGAGAAGTGGCAGAACTTGCAATGAATTATAAAGTCCCTGTTGTTTTATTCTCATCCAATCTGGATAAGCTCAAGTCGCTTGCTCTGACGTTCATGGAGATGGGGATAAAAGACCTCGTGCTTGACCCGGGCACGTTTCCGCAGGGCAAGCAATTGAAGGAAAGCTTTGAGAGATTTATCAAGCTCCGCCGCGCAGGGATCAAAGAGGGGCAGAAGGATAT
Source organism: Candidatus Methanoperedens sp. (assembly GCA_027460465.1). Classification (GTDB taxonomy): domain Archaea; phylum Halobacteriota; class Methanosarcinia; order Methanosarcinales; family Methanoperedenaceae; genus Methanoperedens. The sequence continues at coordinate 2,094 of JAPZAV010000174.1, forward strand.
CGCCCTGCCAATAATGGCAGTTCCGCTGAACGCATGGCTGGTCTATAAGGACACGGTCACTGCCTCTTACTGGGAGACTGTGCTGGCATCTGTTTTCATAGTAAAGTACGGGGATATCATGATCCTTCACAGCCTTGAGCCGTATGCAGTACTGCCTGAAGTACATCTTCGCGACACGATCTATACCGATCCCAGGACGCCTGTCAAGGTCACACCTGGAGTCAATGAAGTTGGCACTCCTGCAAAGGATTCGCCTGTGATAATCACAACAAACTTCGCCCTCACCTACTATACAGTGGAGAGCGATCTTTCCTCTAACAAGATCAACTGCTATCTTGCAGCTGTGGATACAGATGGTATCGGGGTCGAGGCATCGGTTGCAGGCGGACAGCTCACTTCAGCAAAGATAAAAGATACGTTCCAGAAAGCGAATTTTGATTTCAAGGAAAAGACCACGCATAATACTCTGATACTGCCAGGTCTTGCTGCACGTCTGCAGGGAGATGTGGAGGACGCAACAGGACTGCGGGTCCTGATCGGTCCTCCTGACTCGGGACGTATTCCAGGCTGGATGGAGAAAAATTGGCCACCGAAGCAAAAATGATCCATGATCATCAATAATATCTATATACTTAAAGTGTGTAAATATAGTAGCCACAATTTTGAAGGAGGCTTAAATATGGTTAACGAAAAGTTAGCAGAGCTTGTGAAAACATCAAAACCATCTGTGGCCGTGGTCGGGCTGGGTGGTGCAGGATGCAACATTACGACTTGGATAGCAGAAAAAGGTATGGCTGGCGGCAGGATAATTGCTGCCAATACTGATGTGAATCACCTCAGTACAATGAGTAAAGCTGATAAGCTTATCTTACTTGGCGAAAAACTGTGCAAGGGGCATGGATGCGGTGGATACCCGGAAATGGGTGCCCAGGCAACAAAAGAGAACCTTGCAGAGATAAAAGCAGAGTTAGAAGGAGTAAATCTTGTTTTCCTCGTTGCGGGTCTTGGAGGTGGAACAGGTACAGGTGCTATACCAGTGGTTTCTGAGATAACCAGAGAGCTTGGTGCACTCACAATCGCATGCGTTACGATCCCATTCAAGATTGAGCAGTTCAGAAGAGAGAAAGCCAGAGAAGCTATTCAGGCACTCTCAGAGAGCTGCGACTCAACAATCGTGATCGACAACTCAAAGCTGAGGGAAGTCGCAGGAAACCTTCCATTAAAAGAAGCACTTGCGGTAGCAAATGCACTCGTTGGCGCATTTGTAAAGAACATAACTGAAACGATCACTCAACCATCTCTCATCAACCTTGACTATGCAGACCTTCGTGCTGTCATGGAGCGCGGTGGAATCTCATCGATCGGCATAGGCGAAGGCGATGGTGAGGACAGAGTTACGAAAGCAGTGTCTCAGGCACTTGCTGTCCCGCTGCTTGACATCTCTGACATGTCTGCCACATACGGCGTGCTCATACACATCGTGGGTGGAGAGGACATGACGCTCGAAGAAGTAGCAGTCACAGGTGAGTTGATAATGGACAAGGTCCCGAACACAAAAAGAGTGATCTGGGGCGCAAAGGTCGATGACCAGCTCACAGGCAGAGTACGTGTAATGGCTGTCCTGACAGGCGTCAAGAGCCCGTTCATGGAAGGCCAGTAAGAAGTGATGTGAATTTTTCACATCTCTTTTTTTTCATTTTTTTCCACAAAATCCTGCAGTATCTTTTCAAGCTGTTTTTTATCAGAGTACGGAGATGCTGTGATGAGTTCATTCCCGAGAACCATTGCTGAAGCTCTGGCACCATTTTCATAGACGCACAGTACTGGTTTTTGATGAGATACAGCATGGCATATCTCATATCCAACGCCTATTGAGGGGACTGTGATCTCGGCGATCAGATAATCGCTTTCTTCAATCCAGTGAATATCTTTTTCAAAGATCTCCTGCTCGGTGATTTTTGCTTCCTCTTTTTCAAGAATGAGAGAAACCACATGTTCGCTCATGATCGTGCAATTCCTGGATTTCAGGAAACGAATGATATGAACGTATGTAGGAATAAGCTGCCTCCCTCCTCTTATGGAAGCTGCGATGAATATTTTCATAAAACTCCTCTGAAATGATATTATGCAGTTGAATCCTGTGCATCCTTATAGGCGGCGCTGCAATATTGGTTCAGGAAAAGTCAAGCAGAAACTGGTTCTTCTTCTGCATTTAATTCGCTGGTGTTTAATTGAGAATGTTTCCTTTCCTTTGTTTCTTCTTCAACAACGAGGTCTACAATTCTCAACTGGAACTCCTTCAGGGCTTTTACCGCGGGGCTTTCTGCATTGATTTTATAAAGCCATGTATTGCCTATCCGCCGGGTTTTCTTTACGATATCATAGCGTTCAAGGGTATCCCAGAAAGTATACAGCGTGGAGCGTCCTATTTCTGCGCATTCTGCGATTTCTTTTTTTGTGTATTCCATGTCGTCCTGAGTTATCAGGAGGTCCAATACTTTTACTTGTGGACTGCCCCCGAAGATTTCTGTGAACATGGGTGGTAATTATGCATTGGTTGCATTTATAACTAACTTTGGATGCCCAATATAATAGAAAAATCATTGCTTTCACTCAGCTCATAAAAAGTTTTCAAGCGCCCCCCGCTCACTCATTCGATTGCTATTGATAATTTTGATTGTCAACATATTATTTTAATACCCTCTTAGCTCTCTTGCTAACTCTATTATTATACCTGCACATCACATAAAAACAAAAGGTACTTCTATCAAGCAGCAGACTTAAAAGTAAAAGAAAAGGAATAGGATTAATCTTTTTTTGGATTATATGAGATTACTATTTTGAAGGGTTTACCATGTGGTTTTTCTACAATTTCTTTCAGCATACCAACTAAGAATTTATACTGGTCTTTATTAAGTGAATTATTAAACCTCAACTTATCGTTTTTATCTGAAACTAAAAACACGTTCGTATTTTTAACTTCAAGGTCATTGAGTATATTAAATGGTTGTTCGTGTTCGATTCCTTCTTCATGTCTTATACGGTCTTTTTCAATGCATATGATTAGCTTATTCTTTTCCATTTTCGCAATGAGGTTATCGGTTATTTCATCATCGATTCTTAGACTTACCTCGGTTTTTTCATTGTTAAGTCTTAGCATAAGAGAATTTTTTCCAGCAGATACTTTTATGGTCTTACCGTCATCGACCTTTTCAATTTTTGCTGTTTCTACCCAATCTGCGCGGAATTGCTTTTTTAAAAATTTTTTGAGCCTCCCATCATTGTCTCCTGGAATTTTATCCCAGCTAAACAAATACTCATATCCACTAAAAATGCTAGTTAAAAAATCCCGTGGGTCCGGAGGGTCTGAATCGTTTAATTTCTCATAATCAACCGGAATCTCATTTATATTGCTGTTATCGGGTATAGTGACATCTGCACGTTTAAGATACTCTTGCACATCATGCTGTGTTAAATCAAGGGAATAAAATGTCTTAGGTTTTTTGCCAGTTTTTAAAAGCCAGTTACTATTAATTAAAATCTTCAATTCTCTATTTATTGTATAATCGTGTTTGGTCAATCCTGTTGTAATATCTGTAAAGTGTTTCGGTTTACCATCTTTTAAAAATAATATTATCTTATCACGAACAGTCCCGTTTTCTGCCATACTCACTAATATGTGTGAGATTTAGTATAAATAATTGTATGTTAATCTTACATCATCGCATGAAACAAATAACAAACTCAAAAGATGTGTGGTGATTACAGATGGTGATAATAATTAATGAATGTAATAAAACTGAAATAGCTATCCTCAAGCACCTGTATAAACACGGCTACATAGGAAAACGCCATACACCATTTGAAAATGCACTAAAAGGAATCCCTAAACATCTTAGAGGCGAGGCAAAAGACAGCCTTGAAAATATGATAAAAACAGGACTTGTACTGACTTATCCAACTGGGCATGGTCTTGACGTGAGACTTAATCCAGACAGGATAATGGAAGTGAAAAGAACAATCGGTGTGGATTAAGCTATTCCACATTACTCACACCACTCCCCTGAAATAATACCCCGTAGTATATTTTCCTTTACAACCTCTCCCCTTCAACTTATCCATAGCCTCCCTGTACGCCCTCGTAATTTCCACAGTCTTATTCTTATCATACATCCTTGCCTCTATCCTCAGGCACTCCACGCCAGCTTCTAATATCTCAGGTACATGCTCAAGCATGCACAGCTCGCGGGAATTCATGATATAGGTGCGCCCGTGCGCATCTCTTCTGACAGGGAAAACAAAGCCTTTTTCATCCTTCAGGCACACATCTTTTCTGCCGGGAAAAAGCCCTTTTGCAAGGTCGTGCTCTGAGACGATCAGAGGGAAAAGACCATGCACAATGCATTCTGCTGCACCGAACTGCGTCAGGTTCCTGATCTCCTCCAGGGTAAGCTCCGGCGAAAGGGTAACCCTCTGGCTGTAATTCAATAGATACTCCATTGTCAGTCTGTTGAAAACATTGAAAGGGTAATCGATGACCACTTGATTGGTACGGGCTCTCCTCAGAGAATGTAATGTGCCGGGATCTGCAACAAGCAGACCGTCAGGATCAGGAAGAGCCTCCAGATCGATCTTTCTGGATATTCGAGGTAGGCTGATAAAGACGCTTTTGCCTTTTTTCCTTCCGTATTCGATCGCATAAACATAATCCTCGCTTTCAAGCACACTATCAGATGCCTCCTCCCCGAGATATACAATATCAGCACCGCTATCAACAGCCGCTTCAAGACATTCAATGGTGCCCGTGTTCACAGATAATAATGGCTTTGATCCGATCTCTTTTTTCTCAGAAATTACGGTGGGTCTGCTGCATTTGCGTGTCCATTTTTGCGCTCGTATTCTCTCAAGCTGTAAGACTGCCTCCCTGCGAAGACGATTGAGCTCTGAAACCGGTATGAAGATGTTCTCGTCTTTCTCGAATGTAATTTCCCTTGCATCGAAAACAGTGTTTCCAAGCTTTTTCAGATGGTCAGCCATCACTCCTTCGGACAATGGCATGTTGTCTGCCATGCTGACGTTTATTCCATGAACTTTGACCTCATTTTCACCATCTGTTAAAGTGAGTTCAGCAGGCTCTCCGATTCTCGCTTTGATCAGCATACTCACATGGATCTTCTTTGTATCCTTTATTTTGAGAGATGCCATGAGCTGTGCATCATGGGTCTTGAATATCTCATCCCCTCTTGCAACCTCTTCATCTAAAGGGATCCAGACAGTAGAACCCGGAACCGCTTCATCTGTCCTCCGATCATTTACATACATGTTCCTGACAGTAATGCCTGTTTCCCGTCCTCTTATACCGATCCCGTCCCCTGTTCTGAGCGGTGCTTTAAGAGAGATCACAGCCCTTCTTCTCTTTCGCTCATAATCAATCACCTTCCCCAGTTCAGTTCCTATATTATGCGGGTACCTTCGGCTCATCATCTTACCTCCCTGATTCCCGAAGAAGTACCCTGTGGTGAACTCGCGGTTGAAAAGCTGGCTCAGAGTTTGCCTCTCGCGGTCTGATACCTGGAAATTCCCGGGCGCTTCAAGATACCTGTCAATGAGCTTTCGATACACGCTCACAACACCTGCAACGTATTCAGGTCGCTTCATCCGCCCTTCGATCTTGAACGAGTCGATCCCTGCCTCCACAAGAGCAGGGATGTGCTCGCTCATATTGAGGTCCTTTGTGCTCAGGAGATAGCCCTCAACTTCATCTATCCTGTATTTCTTCCTGCACGGCTGGGCGCAGTGACCCCGGTTCCCGCTCCTTCCTCCAATCATGCTGCTCAGGAGACACTGCCCTGAATAGGAAAAACAAAGAGCGCCGTGGATGAATGTTTCGATCTCAATCGAGGTCTGAGATTTTATCCTGCGGATCTCATCCAGCGATAGTTCTCGCGCAAGCACTGCGCGCTTTGCTCCCATCTCCTGCATGAACCTTACTCCTTCCAGGTTATGTAATGTCATCTGGGTGCTCGCATGAACAGGGAGCCCGGGAAGCTTTTCACGCAGCAAGCGCATAATCCCCAGATCCTGCACAATGACCGCATCCGTACCTGCATTGCAGAGGAACTGCAAATATTCAGCAGCATCATCAAGCTCAGAGTCCTTGATCAACGTGTTCACGGTAACGTACGCCGTTGCACCTCTTGCATGCGCGTAATCTATTGCCCATTCAAGCTCGTCATGCGTGAAATTTGAAGCATAATGCCGCGCGTTGAAAAGCTTTCCTCCAAAGTACACAGCATCAGCTCCATTAGAGATTGCTGCAATAAGGGCTTCTTTACTGCCGACAGGTGCCAGCAATTCTGGTCTGAGCATGTGGGTCATAATATATGCGAAGCTTAAAAAGGTACGTGCGATTTAACTGAGTTCTTGAAATCAGGTATCCCGTGTTCAAAGTTCATCCAGTCTGAATCATAATTATATGTAAGTGGGCAGGTTGGGGAGTGGGGGTTAGTGTATTAAAAAAGATATTTCCTGCCCACAGATCATCACAAGTATTCTAAAGTATATAAATCTAACGGGCTTGGAAACTTCTCTGGCAAGAACGCTATGGATAGAATTGAAAATGGATATGCAGTTCTTGTTCATACATCGATCAAAAGTCCTCTTGCCCAACCAGGAAACCTGATCGGCGGCCATATAGATATCCAGAGTACTGGTATTAAAAGTCTGTCATTATCCTGTATTGATCTATCTCAGGCTGTTTGAGTTCTTCTATGAACTGCTCTGTCATTGAGCGCACATCCTTGGCTTTGGTGATAGCACGCCCCACCACGATGATGTCTGCACCTGCCCTGAGCGCGTCTTTGACGCTGTCCACACGGATACCGCCAGCGACTGCTACCAGCATCCTTTCTGAAAGCTTCTTCATTGCTGGTATATCGCCCCAGGCATGTTCTGATTTGTTTTCTGTATCGATTGCCCTGTGAAGCTCAACCACATCAGGTTTGATCGAGAGCTGGTTCAACACAGACAGCGGTTTTTCCACGTTCAGCATGTCGATCACTGCATAGATGCCTGTCTTTCTGGCTTCTTTTATCGCTTTTTCGATCGTGGAAACTGGCGCCAGTCCTGAGATTACAACAGCGTCCGCTGTTGCATCTGCCACCATGCGCGCCTCGAGGTTTCCTGTGTCAAGCGTCTTCAGATCAGCCACCACAAAAGCATTCGGGCGGACTTCTCTTATGGACTGGACGACCTCGACACCGTATCTCTTGATAAGCGGAGTCCCTGCCTCGATGATAAGATGATCGCTCTCTGGGATCTGCTTCAATATGCCCTGTACTGCTTTTAGGTCAGGAATATCAATGGCAACCTGCAGATACGGCGGATTCCAGAGCCTCACTACCTTGAATCCCATTATTGGGTGCATGGTGCGGTCTTTCTCATAGATCAGGGTCTTATAGTCGGGGAACCCTGCCATGGCTCTCTCGATAGCGAGTTTCGTGGCACCATAATTGTAGCGGTAGATCTTGTTGTAATCCTTGGCTTCAGGATGAATGAAAACACTGACAACAACGGTCAGGTCTTCGATCTGGTCTTCAGGGATCACTCCTTCCTGGACAGAATCGGCGACCGCCCTTGCAACCGCAGTCTGAGCAGGTCCAAAGATCTGGGCTGCCTGCGCCATGTTCTTTACCGTTACCTTGGGTACGATGAGTGTCGCAGGTTTTGCCAGAAGGTTTGGCCTGATAACAGATAGAAGCGGTGTATGTCCCATGGAGAGCTGTGTGAAGCCATTTGCAAAAGCCTGACCAACAGGTCCGGTTTTTTCTCCGATGATCAGATCGATATGTGCCAGTTCTGGTTCTTCGCCTATTAAAGCCTCTCCGACTAAAAACAATGTATTTACCTCAGGGCTAAAATAGATACTTAAGTATATATATGTATTCTTGAAGATGCTGTTGATACCTTCCATCAGATCAGGGGCAATATTTTTAAATCCCGGCGGCATTGTGCATTTCATGATACGGGTTTCAGATATTAATGTATATATTAAATGTCCGAGGATGTGCTATTTCCTGCAAAGGGGGCATGAGTTCAAAAGAGATGCAAGCCCGGGGTATCTGGAGCGCCTGATACTCAAGGAACTGGCTTTGACCTATAACTCTGCTTTCAGTGCAAAAAATAAATTGTCACATCTGAACGACGAGCTTGACAGGATTTCAGGTGAGATTCCTGTGATCTACAGGACAGAACTTCCGGCCATTGACGATGATTCTCTTGCAAGTGCAGTGTCCAATGTTCGCTCATGCCTTGAGAATATATGCTCAAACCTTCCTTCAAATGGTGATTTCTACTCCAATAACTCATTCCATGTCGAACCTCTGCTGAAATCTGAAAAATTCGGATTGACAGGAAGCCCTGATAAACTCATTGGGATCAATGAAGGACATGTTCCGGCCATCATAAAAACAGGCAGCATGCCTGAGACCGGCGTATGGCAAAGCGATAGACTTCAACTGACTGCGTACGTTATACTGGTAGAAGAGAATTTTAAATTACCTGTGGATCGGGGATTTGTGGAATATGCGCGGTGGGGTAAGGTCAGAGAGATCGCAATAAAGCGCCATGAGCGAAGAAAAATCCTGCAGATAAAGGATAGAATAAGAAAAATTCAGGAAGGAGTGATGCCGGAAAAGCCAGAGAACGCACCATGTGATCACTGCAGTTTTGAAAAGATGTGCGATGTCAGATCCACACTCACATCCAGGTTTTTTTAGGCCTTTTGCTCATCCACCTTTCCCTGCATCACCTGTCAAATAGCCCGCATAAATCACAAAAAAGGAAATGGATATTAAAATCCATCCCCAGAAGAATGTGGCCGCCCAGTTTTTGGCCGGTGCTTCCAGGCTCAGATTATCAATAATGATGGATAGAGAAATCAAGAATAATACGATGGAAATAACAGCCAGAGCACATGAAATCGATCTCAAAGTTCTATTAATTCTTGGAAGGGTGTCCTTTACCAGGAACAAGATCCACATCAGACCGGCTATTATTGAGATTATGCCTGGTAATACCAGGAATTCATACTGCACCATAGGTTAGGCTCATTTATTTGATCTCAGAATTTCGCCCCTGTCAGTGTTTTCGTCTCGGTAACTCCCTTGATTGTCCTTATTTTATTTACCACTATTTCGCTCAGTGCCTCATAATCAGGCGCCTGTATCTTTGCTATAAGGTCGTAATCACCGAATAGCGGATGCAGTTCCTGGATCTCATCCCATTTTATCATCGTATCGAAAACTTTTTTCTCAGAGCCAGGTGCGACATTTATTAACACAAAACCTACTGCCATGGTATCACCCATTATCTAAGTATATACTGAAGCAATATAATGTTTTCCTGTGATATTTTATCTCACGACCACGCTGCCAGCAGCATCCGGGTATTCGCTGGATGAACCATATTCTGCAAGAACAAACGTGAAATTTCCGGATTGATTGAATTGATATGAGAACCTGTCATTATACCTCATGAGCCTGTTTTCAAATAATCCATCCCTGCTTACCAGTAAAATCCGCGTCCTCTGGCTTTCCCAGTTATTCCATGCCACAGTATCATATCTGTCAATGACAATGACCCCGGGATTGAAACCATGCATCACGTCCACTTTTACAGGGTACATCTTTGGTTCATGCGCCAAAGGGGTTTCAGCAGGGGTCTCTGCCGGTATCAAAGGCTCCTCAGTCAGGTCTGCAACAGGTTCGGACGGGGTCGCTTTTATGGCAGGAGGCGGATGCATGATCACGGGCAGTTGAAAGATCAGGATAATACATAACAATATTATGAAACCGAGCCTTATCAGAGTTCTCTGTGTTTCCTTCTGAGAAAGCATCTCCTGCATCTTCAATGGAAGATGTTTTTTCATTTCAGTGATCCTGTTCTTGATTTTGGGGATCTTGATCTGTACCGTATCCTCTCTGATATCTTCAGCTTTTTTCGATTCTGTAAAATCCTGATACCAGTTGCATGTGGGATTGATACAGAACTGTGCCACAGGGATATCAACTGTTCCCAGGCCTATGGATTTCCGCAAATTTTTTGTCTGAACCTTGCCTTTGCATTTCGGGCAGACCTTCACAAACTGCATAGCTCGATTATATTATTTCCTGCTGTATTAAGATTTACGGAAATCTATATAAAACCCAATAACTAAGAAAATGCGGTGCATATAAAACCCGAAATACGGATTCTTGCGATCGATGATTCCCCTCTGATAGCTGACAGGATCATGATAATAGGAGCTTTTTTCCGGGGCGGCGAGCAGCTTGACGGCGTCCTTCGTTCAGAGATCGGAAAGGATGGTATGGATGCCACAGAGGCAATAATCCATATGGTAACAGGTTCAAAATTCTACGGTCAGATAAGGGTCATCATGCTTGACGGCATAACATATGCGGGATTCAACCCTGTTGATATCGAAACCATCTTCACTGAAACAGGTATTCCTGTCATAGTATTTATGCGATCCTGCCCTGATTTTGAAAAAATCAGGCTTGCTCTGGAACATCTCCCTGAAAAGGAGAAAAGATGGGAGATCATCCAGCGGGCTGGCAGAATATACAGGATAGAACAGGCAAATCCGGTTTTTATCCAGGTCTGCGGGATGGACAGGAAGAGCGCGGTCGAGATCGTCAGGAGAACTTCAATCCACAGCAATATCCCTGAACCGCTGCGCGCAGCTCACCTAATATCAACAGGTGTTGTCCTGGGCGAGTCTGCAGGGAAAGCCTAGGATCTCTGCACATATATATTGAAGATATTGCCGTCCCGCTCAACAGCAAGCAGCCTGTTCCCGGATTTCTTTGCCCATGAATCTATATTCTGAGGCGCCACGGGATCGTCTGCAGTTACCTTCAATATCTCACCGCTCTTTAGCGACTCCACCTTTTTTTTCGTCAGGATGAGGGGATATGGACAGCATTCACCCCTCACATCGAGTGATTCATCAGGTATGATGTCTGTCATCAGAATACCAGGTTTACGTCTGCTTCCAGTATCTTATCTGTTAATTCCTCAAGCGAGATCTTCTTTATTCGATCAATGATCTCGTTATCGTTTATGCCGCGTTTTGCAATGTCCCGATCAAGAGCAAAGAAGCTCACAAGCTCTATGTTCTTTATTATTTCTCCCTCAACAGTCGGCACGTCCTTGAACCACACTGCAAGGTCTCCATAACCTGTCTTCTGTCCACTGACTATGGAATGCACACCTCCGCTCACAAAGATGAGCGAGGCTTCGTTCCCTGCAGCGACCTGGGAGGCTGCCATGGGGATCGCTGAGTATGCATCCTCCTTCCCGTACGGGGGCTGTGTTATGATGATATTGACCTTCTTTCCCATGTTCTCACCCTATCAGAATGGTCTTATCAGATTCCGCAGTCCATTCTCCGAGGTCATAGAGCCCGCCGATTATCACACCTTCTGTCTGGTATTTCGTTACCCCCCTCGCATCCGTGCATTTTATGCACGCTATTGCGTCGGCTTTTGGTTTCTTCAGACCTTTTTTCACGATGTTCCCGAATATGGTCTCTATCGGAGGAAACTCCTTTGGAGCCTGGTCCCTGTGCGCGATCACGGTCGCATCGAGATAATTGAAGAAATTGAGAGTGATGCCTTTTTCCTTTGCAGCATGCGCGAGCCTGACCATTGTGAATACGCCCTCGTCCCTGTAAGGACCGTTTATTGATACGATTGTGAGCTGTTTTTCTGTCATTTTATCACCTAAAACCACGCTACTCTGTCGTAGTCCATAATGAAATCGAGGAGGGTGCCTATTTCTTTGATCTCAACCCAACCGATGAGCTTGTTCTCAAGGGAACGCGAGAGCACTGCTTTATCATCAGCATATATCTTTATTCCCTTTTTATGCGCAGCAGCAAGTTTATTCCCGAATTCGGTTTTCCTTGCCGCCGTTACCCCGTCCTCCACAAGATACAGGGTCACGTCGTTCCCTTTTCCTTTCGCATCCATACCAATATCGAGCACAAGATCCGGGATCTCTGTGGTATAGGGATCTTTGGACAGTACAAGTAGCAAGCCTGACATTTTTTTACCTCTGAGTTTAATACTATGAATACCTGTTACCTTTTTTAAATCTTTTGATGTAGGCAATATTAATAAGGAATGCCAGCCATCTCGAAGAAAAATACGGCCGAGGTAGCCAAGCGGCCCACGGCGCTGGTCTTGAAAACCAGTTGTGCTACGCACAGCAGGAGTTCAAATCTCCTCCTCGGCGCTTTTTTCAATCTGGATAACGGCAGGCTGCGATCTCAGGCATGTTTGAAATGCTCATATCCTTTAGCTTTCAGCTCCTCCACAGCGCCCCCTCTTTCGATCAATACACCGCTCTCTATGACCTCGCCGATCACTGTGAAGTCGCAGGCCTTCTTTGCAGCACCGAGCTTTTCCTCCGGGACTGTGAAAAGAAGCTCAAAATCGCCTCCTGTGAAGACCGCTGCATCAAGAAGATCCCTGCTTTTCAGCCCTTTTATCCCTGGCAGGGCAGGCAGTTTATCCTCATAGATCCTGAAACCCAGGCCGCTTGCCTTGCTCATATCATGGAGCGAGAGCGCAAGCCCGTCGCTGATATCCATCATGGAAGAGACAGAACCTGACTCCACAAGAGCCATGCCTTCTTTTATTCTTGGCATGGGTTCGAACAGAGGTTTTAACATTTCCTGACTTACACGCAATTTTCTATCCAGAGCAAGAAGGGCAGCACCCGCCCTTCCAGGAATCCCTGTCACGCACACAAGATCTCCCTTCTTTGCTCCTTTCCTGCGTACAAGCTGCTCTTTTTTCACAGTTCCGAGCGCTGTTCCTGCCATGATCAGTTCATCATGTTCGCCGGTATCCCCTCCGATCATACATGTCCCGAACGCTGTGGCGCAGTCATCCATCCCTTTTGCTACCTCATCGATGAAGAGAAGTTCGGTATCAGACGGTATTCCCATTGCCATCAGGACGCCCAGAGGTCTTGCACCTTTGGAAGCCAGATCGCTCAGGTTCACAGCCACAGACATCCACCCGATCTGCCATCCTGTCATCCTGAGCGGAAAATCCGTCTCTTCATGAAGCATATCTGTGGTGACGAGAAGGTAATCCTCTCCTCCCATATCAAGCACTGCGCAGTCGTCTTCACCTGCACCGATGATGACTGTGTCTTTTCCTTTTGAGAACGATTTTGCGATATGAGAGATAAGCTCCCTTTCTCCGATCTTTGCAAGTTCCATAATATCAATAACCTGAAGAACTTTATATCAAAAGAACTTTTCCTTGATAAGAGAGCTTTATTATTAATGCATTACAAATTAAAACCTCGATATGCATGAGAAAACTCACAAAGAGATGAAGTGGATCTACGAAGAAATCGTGGCAAGGATACCTCCTTTTTCCCTCGTGTCGTACCAGTACAGCATCATACTGCAATTATTTTTCCTGTTGATCATCGGTATTTCCCTCGGCATCATCTTTGATCTCTCGTCTGTTTCTTTATTATACGGCTCGATCTCGATCCTGGTTGCGGTGTTATGGAGCCTGCTGATCCTGCAGCTCGGTCCAACCCTCAGAAAATTCAGGGCTCCGCTGAGCAGAGATGAGAACGAACTGCTTGAGAGATACAAAGGGATACTCTTCCACAGGAATCACTATGAAGCAGTCCCTGGAATTGTGATCTTCATCCCGTTCATGCTGTATCTTTTCTATTATGGTTCGGCTTTATTGAAATTCTGGCTCGGGGAAAATCCCAGTATCATACTGCTGCTCTTTGTCAGCCTTCTCATCTGGGACATCTGTTACAGGATGGGACTTGGAATCTGGACCTCGATCCTTGCACTCTGGAGATCCATCAGGATCAGGAACCTTGCAGAAAAAAGGACAGAACTTGAACATACGCCCTACACAGAACTCAGATATTTGAGAAGGCTTGATATCAATAACGTGCTCTTTGGAATAATCTCGCTATTTTTACTGCCTGTGCTCCAGCAGGATCAATTCCTTGTTACGATTATACTCGTTTTCATGGTCTTCGTAACATTGATCAACGTGATCTCGGCATATACCGTTTCAAAAGTCCCCTGGCTCCCGCCTGACATATACAATCTCGTGAACGAGTCAAGCTTCGCTTATGTGGGTACTTCTTCTAAAGGTGTCACTCATGTCACGCCTCTTGTCTATGTCTTTGACGGGCAGAAGATCTTTTTCAACACCTCGAAAGAAGCGAAAAAATTAAAGATCATGCACCAGAACAAAAAGATCGCCTTCCTGATAGATAAGAGGGATATGAGCAACATATACGAGAACAAAGCTGTCCTGTTCACAGGTGAAGTAAAGATCTACGGGCTTATGGATATCCCATATCGTTTCCTTCAGATGCTGAAAGCCCGCAACCTCTTTTTGAAAAAATATCCTGAATATACACGAAAATACAGTATCTCTGAACTTCCAAGAGCCTGGCAGTTGACCCCGATCATCTCAAGGATACTCGTGGAAGTAAAACCCTCCAAGATCATATACTGGAGAGGGGCAAAGCAGATCAGCGTGCCGGTGTGAACATGAAAGTGCCAGACGAGATGCTGAATATATTATACGGGAACTATTTTGGCTACGTGTGCACGAGCGACAGGCATGATATGCCCCATCTGACGCCTGTTTTTTTCGTGTATGACGGACAGTCGCAGAAAATATTCTTTATCACCAACGATAAGTCAAAGAAGGTCAAGAACATAATGGAGAACCCAAACGTGAGCATAACGGTTGATATTCGAGATCCGGTAAACCCATTCAATAACGAAGGCGTCATGGCACAGGGTACTGCCACGATAACAGAAAAAGGTCCCATCTATTTTCTTCCGGAAGAGACACTGCAGCTGTATCGTGATATCTATATGGAGTTCAAGAGCAAGTACCAGGCTGTGATAGAGAACAGACCCCTGGGTGAGAACGACGTGATCGTCCAGATCAACATAGAGAAAATGGTCTACTGGAGAGGACCTCATTTCAAGTCCGTGAACCTGAACAAAGGCGAATAATGTACATAGATACCTATACCTCGCGCTGCAGGATATTCAGTGCAGTACCCCTGGGATCAAAAGTGCTGGAAATCGGGTGCGCAGATGGTAAGCTTGCCAATATTCTGTCAATAAAGAAAAACTGCCATGTATATGGTGTGGAAAAAGATGCTGCGATGGCATGCATAGCAAAGAACAAATGTGTGGAAATGCTCAACATGGATATCGAGACTGCAGACCTGCCATATGAGAAAAATTCTTTTGACTGCATAATCCTGGGCAACGTGCTCGAACACATGAGGGAACCTGAGAAAGTACTGAAGCACATCAAAGAACTCCTTTCTGATGGTGGTTTCCTGATATATTCTGTGCCGAGCATAGTGAACTGGCATTCAAGATTGACCATATTTTTCGGGAAGTTTGAATATGCAGAGAGCGGGGTCTTTGATAGGACGCATCTTAAATTCTATGATCTTGGCTCTGCAAAAAAGCTTGCCACTGATGCAGGATACAGGATCGTCTGGCTCGATGTCACACCGAGCATCTATCTCTTCAAGGAAAAATTGAATTTCCTCTGGTATGAACTTGCAGTGTTCTGGAAAAACCTTTTTGCTGATGAGTTCATCATCCAGGCAGTGAAGGTCTAGGAGTACATGGGGTTATAGCTCTGCCGCAGTGCCATGTTTATTAACTCGATGAATATTTCAGCCGGTTGCGCCCCGGCAAAAGAGGTGTCCTCGTTTATCACGATATGAGGTGTGCTCATGATGCTGTATCTCTGGACGAGATGCGGGAATTCTGTCATTTCGATAACATCGGACTTTATGAATTCATTTTCGATCGCGAATTGATATGCGGTCTTTGCAGCAGCAGGACAATAAGGGCATGTGGGCGAGACAAAGACCTGTATATGCACAGGTTTTTTTATCTCGGAAAGCTTTTTCTTGATGTTCTCTTGCAGTGATGATGGACCTTTTGAAACGTCCGTGATGCCGCCGAGAAGGACGGGGAACTCATAACCTGCAGGCACGCCGTAATATCTGATCCCGTAGTCTTCGCGTCCCACGATAGCTGTGGCAGGGATTTTTTTGATATCGTATTTTTTTGCCATTTCTTCATCTTTTACAAGATCGTATACTGTTGTCTTTATCTTTGGAGATAACGTTCCCAGCTCAAGCATCAGTTCCCTGGTCTCCCTGCAGAACTGGCACTCTTTTTCCTGCGTGAAAACGATGAGTTCAACTTCGCCTGTCATTGCACTGAGGTGCTTTTTCACAAGCTCTTTCTCATACTCAGGCAGTACCATGGCGCTCACTCAACTGATTCAAGGAGTTTTTCCACTCTTTCAAAAACCTTTCTCATTTCTTTTAGTTCGGTCAGAATCATGTAGCTCAAATATATGGATATAAGACCGAGGACTAATATTACGATAATAAGTGTCCATTCAATACCTGAACTCCCTGTCCAGTCCATCATTGGCATTTGCAGCATTATTTTCCTCCTGATTTACGATCTCTCTGATCCTATTCAATGACAGTAATAATTCAAAATTCTTTGCTTTGTAAAATTTCTTCGTATAAGGTGGCTCTTCAAAATGCCTGATCTCACTTTCCACAAGACCTGCATTTTCAAGTTTCTTAAGGTGAAGATAGAGAAGGGGGCGTGATATTCCTACCTCCTTTGCAAGCTCAGAACCGTAGCGTTCGCCATTAGCGAGCACAGACATGATATTGAGGCTGTTCTCGTTGCCCAGTGCATCAAGGATCCTGGCAAGCTTTTGTCTATCCACCTTTTCACCATTTTTACTAAAAGTATGTTAACGTATTTAAAAGAGCATCACCTCTTTTCAATCTGCTTTGAGTATTTTTACGAATTCGCCGTGCCAGCTGTGGTACCATACAGCCCCTGTGTAGCTATTGATGCTGAGCATTCCGTATATCTTGTCCTGTTTGAGCACATGCAGGGTATAGTAACCGTAGAATTCATCCGCTTCGCTGGCTTTTGTTCCTGGCAGCGTCCTGTCAAGATATGCCTGTGCGTTCTTGATCGCCTGTTCTCCGGTCACAGTAGCCTGTCCTTCGTTGCCAGAGTTCATGTGTCCATACCTGGTGTTCCACATCATGTTCGGACCTGGTTCAGGAGAGACAGCGCCCGTATATTTATTGACCAGAAGTTCAAATGCATGAACGCCTGTGCTCTTTTCTTCCACTTCTGCATAGAAGTGGTTGTTGAACTCCATGACTTCAGCCAGTGTGAGGTCAGAATTCCCTGTGGAACCAAGATACTGCTTGACTGCTTCCCCTGCCTGCTCTATGGTTATGGGTGCCCCGTTTACCGAGTTCCCATTGGCGTATCCGCAGTGCATTCCATTTCCCATCATCCCTCTGCCGTAGTCCATCATGCCGCCAAGCCAGCCCATCATGCCGCCGTGCATGCCATCACCAGAGTTCATCATGCTATTGCCTGTGTTCATCATGCTATTCCAGAATGTGCCTGGTACTGCAGCAGCGATACCTGCTCCCAGAACGATAAGGAACGCAGCTATTACTATTATTCCTCTATTCATGTTTATACCTCTTTCATATGTAAGTATTTATTACATATGGTATGTAGTATTACCAACATATATAAAACTTACTGACCAAAGATAAAGCTATTAAGTTCATCCAGCATTTCAGATGTCGGATGAAGAACCATGGCATATGATGTGGTAATAATCGGTGGGGGACCGGCAGGTCTCGCAGCTGGAATATACGTGAAACGCGCGATGCTAAACGCGCTGCTCATAGAAAAAATAGGAATTGGAGGGCAGATATTGATCACTGACCTCGTTGAGAACTACCCCGGGTTTCTTGAAACCTCGGGTGCGGATCTTTCACGTAAATTCGAGCAGCATGCCCTCAAATTCGGGCTTGAAATAAAGAGCATTGTGGAGGTCACGGGGATAGAGGATAGAGGAGAAATGAAAGTCGTGAAAACCTCAGAAGGCGATCTTGATACAAAAGCTGTGATAATTGCAGCCGGGACAACCCCCAGAAAACTGGGAGCAAAAGGAGAACTGAACTTCATCGGAAGAGGTGTTTCATACTGCGCCACCTGCGATGGTTTTTTTTTCAGGGAAAAGGTGGTTGTCGTGGTCGGGGGAGGAGATTCAGCTATCACAGAAGCCATTTTCCTGACCAAGATGGCCAAGAAAGTGATCATCGTGCACCGCAGGGATAAGCTTCGAGCTGAAAAGATAAATCAGGAGCATGCATTTGCAAACCCCAAAATCAGCTTTGCCTGGGACTCTGTGGTAGAGGAAATAGCAGGTAAACAGGTGGTAGAAAAGGTGATGGTCAGGAACGTGAAGACGAATGAGCTCTCTGAAATAAAAACAGACGGTGTGTTCATTTATGTGGGCCTTATTCCAAACACAGGCTTTGCAGATGTTGAAAAAGACGAAGGAGGATTCATTATTGCAAATGGAAAAATGGAAACCTCAGTCAGAGGGATCTTTGTCGCAGGTGACTGCAGGGTAACGCCTCTTCGTCAGATAGCGACTGCTGTGGGCGATGGAGCGATAGCTGCGGTGTCTGCTGAGAAGTATTTAGAAGGGATATAAAAAAATTAAATAGGCTCGTTCATTTCAGAATCGAATTTTCCGCTGTTGATAGCCGCGATTGCTTCTCTGGGCTTCATGCCTTCAAAGGTCACACCCAGAGTAACGCACGAACCCACGATCTCCTTCACAGCGTTCTTTAAGTTTCTGGCAAGGGTATCGTTCTTCTTCATGCGTGCGATATTTATCGCCTGCTTTACAGTGAGGTTTCCCACAGTTTGTGTGTTGGGAGTGCCTGAGCCTGTTTCTATTCCCAGTTCTTTCTTTATGAGTGCAGATGTCGGCGGGGTTCCGACCTGAATGGTGAATTGCTTCTTATCATCCACCATTATTTTGACGGGAACCTGCATTCCCTTGAATGCAGAGGTCTGTTCGTTGATCCTGTCTATCACTGCCTTCACATTCACACCCAGTGGACCAAGCGATGGACCAAGTGGCGGACCAGGGGTGGCCTGACCCCCGGGAACTAATGCTTCTAAAGTGCTTACCATTTCTTTTTCTCCTGTATAATAAATATTATTTTTCGATCTCTTCTCGTTTCAATACCCTCACGTTGTCGCCGCGAACTGTCACCGGAATCGGTACCATTGCCTCGAAAAGCTCAACTGTGATCTCTTCATGGGCTTCATCGATCCGCTTCACACGTGCTTTTTCTCCTTTGAAAGGACCTGAAATAAGCTCAACTATGCTTCCCTCCGTGATTCCTGTAACAGTGAGCTTCGGTGTCAGGAAATGTTCGATCTCGGCAAAGCTTGATTGACCTTTCACCATCGTGCGCGCATGAGGGAGCGTCTGGATGACCTGCTCCACGATCTCAGGACCTGCTGCCTCGATAAGAATGTATCCTTTAAGCTCATCAGGCGCAAGTATTGCGCGGATATCGAGATGATCTTTTTTTGCCACCTTCTCGATCAGACTGGAGACAGCCCTCTCCTGGTTTGCTGTGGTCTTTACGACGTAGATTGCAGAAAATTCGTTCATTTGAACCAGCTCGGTATCACAGTTATCAACAGATATATTATGAATCCAACCAATCCGATCAAAAGAATGCCTGCCCCTGCTACTTTTGCTATCACTGTGAATTCCTCACGTGTGGGTTTCCTCGTCAATTTAAGTACCCTGAGGTAATCACCTAATCTGAGGGGAATAGCTCCCTGCGTTTCTTTATCTTCTGGCAATATTTTTCACATCCATAAATGAAATCATAAACTGTATAAAAGCTATCTTAAAATAATAGCAGCCTTCAATTATGTTCAATATAAAAATAGTTTTCGTTCCCTCAATCCTTGCTCAGGAAAACTATTAATAGTTAGAAGAAGGTTTAAAAAAAGTGTATTATGCCTTTTCACGTGATGCTGGTCCCTACTTTAGGCTGTCCTTCCAAATGCAGCTATTGCTGGAGTTCAGAGGAAGGATCTCCTGTAATGAGCATCGAGACCATCAAAGAAGTGGTAGAATGGCTCAGGGATTTCAGGGATGATCCTGTCACCTTTACCTTTCATGGCGGCGAGCCGCTCCTGGCAGGCGCGGATTTTTACAGGAAAGCTCTGCCACTGCTGGCAGAGGGTTTAAGTAATCTGAGTCCCGCATTCGCTCTTCAGACCAATCTCTGGAAGATGACCCCGGAACTTGCCGGGATCCTTGCGGAGTATGATATTCCCATCGGTTCCAGTCTGGATGGTCCGGAGGAGCTTAATGACATGCAGAGAGGAAAAGGATACTATAAGAAGACTATGCGGGGATATGAAATTGCCAGGGCAGCAGGTCTCAAGGTGAGCTTCATCTGTACCTTCACCTCCCATTCTGTAAGGTTCAGGGAGGATATTTTCAATTTTTTTCTGGAGAACGGTCTGACTCTCAAATTACATCCTGCACTGCCGTCGATGCGTTCCGAAAACCCTGGAAAATGGGCTCTTGATCCAGAAGAGTATGGAGAATTGCTGGTTTATCTTCTGGACAAATATCTGGAAAACATGGGCAGGATCGAAATAATGAATATCGACCACCTGTGCAAATGTGTGTTCACCAGTCGAGGCACTGTGTGCACTTTCGTGGATTGTATGGGTGATACCTTTGCTGTTGGACCGGATGGGAGCATATATCCATGCTATCGTTTTGTAGGCATGCCGGAATATGTTATGGGCAATGTTCACGACCATCCTGGCAGGGAGGATCTTGCCAGGTCCCGTGCATGGAAGCTCATGTTCCAGTTCAAGGAATACGTGGACAGGGAATGCGGAGGATGCAACTACATCAAATTTTGCCGGGGTGGATGCCCCTACAATGCCATGGCACCTGCTGAAGGTGAAATAAAGGGCGTAGACCCACACTGTACTGCTTATAAGAGGATATTCAAAGAAATAACTGACAGGTGGGAGAAGGAGTTCCTTGGAGGCTCAGGTATGTTCGGCTTTCAACCAGAACCCGGGAAGGACGCTAGGCCGGGAATAATGTCCTTAATGCTCAAACGCCTCTGAGTCCGGGCTATTCATGTTTTTTTATTAAGATCCCTTTATTGCAAAGCGTTTCTTCAATTTCCACGCTATCTTTAAGATTAAATTTTTCTATTAGATCTTTGGGAATTGTTATTTTACCATCGGAAGTAATTGGTCTGATTATTATTTCTCCCATGAAGTCAATATTAAATCCAAAGGTAGATAAGTATTTTTGGTAGACCCGATAGTTATATCTGAAAGTTTCGCAATCAAAAGCGATAAGCCATAAAACCTCTGGTCTGTACATGAAAAAAGAAAAAGGCAAGCTTGAGGTACTGCTTAGCAGACCTAAAGAGAAATTATATGAACTTGAGAAATATCTCAAAATGATACTTGAGTCATCCCTTGATGGAATAACTGTGGTGGATGAGCTGGGAAGTTTTGAATTCGGGAACGATTCGTTTTATAAGATAATCGGCTGGCCGAGGGAGGAAATAATCGGCCAGAACTTCATGAAAATGATCCCGGAAGATGCGAAAGAATCCGCGATGCGCCACTGGCAAAATGTTCAAAGTGATCATGGAGGACCCCATGAGATCAAAATAAAAACACAACATGGTGAAATAAAATATCTCCATGTGTCGAGTTCATTGACAGAAATCGGAGGTGAGATGAAAGTGGTGGCTATTGTTCATGATATCTCTGAAAAAAAGACGCTTGAAATAAAGCTTAGAGAATCTATGGAAAGATACAGGGATCTCTTTGAGAACGCAATCGTCCCCATGTACGTTCTCGATGCTGAGGGATACGTTTTGCAGATGAACAAAGCCGGGATTCAGATACTCGGGTGTACTGAAGAAGAAGTCATCGGCACGAACATATTTCAATGGCTCACACCAGAGAGCCGAAAAATCGGCAGACTGAACCAGAAAAAGAAACTTTCAGGCGAACCCGTGGACCAGCCGGTGACCCTTGAGATAATCAATAAGCATGGAGAGCAGCGATGGGTTGAGATAGAAACAAGCGACCTCAGAGGCGATGGCAGGATAAAAGAAGTGCATGGCATAGCCAAGGATATAACTGAAAAAAAGAGACTGGAAGAAGAACTGAGAAGATCCGAGGCACGATACAGGGACCTGTTTGAGAATGCGATCGTCCCCATGTATATACTCGATACCAGAGGTAACATCTTTAAAATAAATAAGGTCGGATCCCGGATGCTCGGCTGTGCAGAGGATGAGGCTATTAACACCAACATGTCAAAATGGCTCACACCAGCAAGCCTTGAAATGGTAAGAGAGCGCCAGGAAAAATTATTCTCAGAAAAAAATGTGAGTCCAGCAGCCGTCATTGAGTTCGTAAGCAAAAATGGTGAACACAGATGGGCAGAAATAACATCAAGGGTCATCAAAGATGGCGACAGGATGATAGAAATCCACGGCATTGGAAGGGATATTACTGAGAATATAATGCTGAAACAACAGATAAAGAAATCCAATAAAACGCTGAAACTCCTGTGCTATCTGATCGAGGGAACGCGCGGGGGAAAGACCCGCGCATTGATCTTAAAACATCTTTCTGAACGATCGTATAATGCGCACCAATTGGCAGTGATCCTGAATATAGATTATAAGACTTCCAGGCATCATCTTGATGTTTTAGTAAAAAATGGAATAATCAGTATGAAGAGGAATGGAAGAAGCAGTGCGATATATTTTCTTTCAAAGAATGTTGCAGAAAGTCTGTATTCTTTTCAGGATGTCTGAACCAGACCATTCACTCTAACAGGCGGCTGAAATCAAAAGGTTCAACATTCTTTTTCAGGCTGGCTTTATCTATGGGTTTGAAATTGGGATCTCTGCCTTTTCCAAGTGTCTGAAAGATTTTATCTTCTGTGACTTCGAGAATATTCAAAATTGCCACCACCTTTTATAATAACCTTCATGTAGATAAAATTATGTTTTTATTCATCAAAAAGTCTTTATACCATTAATTCAGAGCAAGGGTTTGGCCTTTGCAGCAAAAGATACCACCACCACTCCCCAACCCACTTTTCTTCCTTTTCTGCAAAGGCTTCTAATTTTCCAATATTTAAATTGTTTTCCCCGAACTTTACCCAAATACCTGCCTGCAAAAAGATAGGGAATTCACAATTCCCTTACTATGTGGATATTCGAGAACGGTATATAGTGTTTCTTTCCCGCTTGCTCTCCTTCAAGCGGGTAGAACACAAGATACTGGTCAGCGTGTTTTATCTCAATGACATTCGCGCTTGTGACCCAACTATCGAAAGTTGTTTTACCATCTTCGCTAACATATCTTCTGGATTCGATTACATATTTTCTATCTATCATAACCTGCCTCATTTATTATGATGGATTTCAGACTTTAAAAGCACTTCTGGCTATAAAAAATTTAAGCTAATCTGTGCCAGGATTATGATGCAAAAGGTCAGCACAAGCACGAACACATCGGGAATACTGAATTTTTTCCTGCTCACGTACACATGCGCATCAGCGCTATAACCCCTGCAGAGCATGCTCTGATACGTTCTTTCGCCCTGCTCGTATGATCGGATGAAGAGCGAACTTATGGTATAGCCGATCTGTTCCAGTGTCCATCTGCGGGTAACATTCTTGTTCCATATATCAAAGCACCTGGTCTTCTGTGCAGTCCTGATTCTTCCGAGCATGTTCCAGAAAACAAAGAGGTAGCGTACCATCATCGTGAAAAGGAGAGCGAGTTCTTTTGGCAGACCAAGACGTCTTGCAGAAGCAACGAAATCGCTCAGCGATGTCGTGGAAGAAAGAAGGATCACCGCTGTTATGCACACCACGAACTTGGCAAAGATGCTGGCACCGAAGAGCATGCCTTCACGTGTCATTTCCAGTCCTAAAGGAAGGGTATAGAGCACAGTGAAGTCAGAAAAGAAGGGCTGCCTGATGAACGGCTGGAAAACAGCTATTCCGAAGCCGAAAGGAAGAGCTATCATGAACCTGAACACGAGGTATGAAAAACCGAGCCTTGCGAACAAAATAAGCACAAGAAGATAGGCTTCTATCAAACCGAGTTTCAGGAAATTGAGAACATCAGCGCGGGGAAGTGCTACTGCATAGATAATGATCGCAAGGGTTATCAGGATCTTGATCCTTCCATCAATACGATGCACAGGAGACTTCTTGTAGGTCTCGCGCTCTATATCACCCAGTGTCAGATGCATTCTGTTTCACCACGCGCAAAAGCTCATCCCTTGCCTCTTCCAGTGTAAATTTGACATCCACTGGCACGCCTTCGTCCTGCAGCATCTCGAGAAGCTGGGCCACAAGCGGCAGGCGCAGATGGGTTTTTCTAATAAGTTCATCTGTCGCGAATATCTTCTGAGGCGAGCCATCGCCTATGATCCTTCCGGAGGACATTATGCATACCCTGTCTGCAAGCAAAGGTACTATGTCCACCTCGTGGGTCGCTGTAATTATCGTTATCCCCAGGTACCTGTTCATCTCGTTTATCAGCCAGATCAGGCGCATCGCTCCTCCTGGATCAAGTCCGGCTGTTGGTTCATCAAGCACCAGAACCTCTGGTTGCATCGCAAGTATGCCTGCAATCGCGACCTTCTTTTTCTCGCCTGCGCTGAGATGATGCGGCGCCCTCTCCTCGAAACCAGTGAGCCGCACTGTTTCCAATGCTTCAATCACGCGCTTTTCCACGACCTCCTGCGGAAGACCCAGGTTCACGGGTCCGAATGCCACATCCTGCTTCACAGTGGGAGCAAAAATCTGGTCATCCGGGTCCTGGAAAACAACGCCCACGGTCTTCCTGACTTTCAGTATGTTCCTGTCTGTTACTGGCTCACCTTTGATCAAAACCTCACCGGTTGTCGGTCTCAGTATTCCGTTAAAATGTTTGAAAAGCGTTGATTTGCCCGCTCCATTTGCTCCTATGATCGCTATCCTTTCTCCAGGTTTTGCAGCGAAGTTGACATTGTTGAGCGCTTTGATCTTCCCTCTGTAGACATGGGTGAGGTCACGTGTTTCGATTATATTCATCTCGTCCCTTTTTCAGAATTTTAATAATGCCCAGCCATATTATCATTATTGCAGCCAGTCCAAGAACGATGGCTGCCACTTCACCTGTTTTGCCCATACCAGGTATCGAGTAACCAGTGAAAAGAGGCTGTATCGGTAAAACCACATCGCCTATGCTTTCTTTTATGACCATGCTCGCTGTCTGTTGAAGACCATCAGGGTTGCTTGAAGCAAGGAAAGGCGCTGCGATCGCAAGTCCCAGAAACGCGAAAAAACATGCTGCTGCAACCTTTACCGTGCTGACCTTCGAGTGAACGTCCTCTGAGACTATGTCAGGGCGGGCTCTGACTATGGCGCCAAAGACTATTACCGTGATGAGCCCTTCTCCAATTCCAGCCACGCCCTGGAAAATGCCCATGAGAGCCACGCCCTGCTTTAATGGGAATGTCCCTGCAAGCCAGAGCTCGAATGCGAGTGCGATTGCAGGTGCGATCATGCTGATCCAGGCACCTGCGAATAAAGCGACTGGCTGCTTTACTGAAAGCTTCCTGAAGCCGATGAAGCTGTAGTATCCCAGGAACCCGCCTATGATCCCCATGTTCATTATATTTGCTCCCATGGCAGTAATCCCACCGTCGCCAAAAAGTGACTGCACTCCAAGCACAAGCGTTATCAGCAGAACCGCAGCCCAGGGACTTGCGAATATGATCGCTGCGAGCGCTGCCCCCACAATATGCCAGCTCACACCACCCAGCATGGGTATGGGAATGACCAGATTCGCTGCAATATTGATGGTCTGGAGCACGAACATGCCTGCTGCAAGTACTCCGAATAGCGGGATCATGTTCTCTTTCATGTCGCTGCGCGCCCATTTTATCGATCGCGCTATGAAAACTATTGCTATTATCCAGTAAATGGCAGTCTGTTCAAGAGGGATATATCCATCCGGGATGTGCATTATTTAAACCTCCTAAATTAAGAATTAATATATAGTATTACGAAATTATAAATTCGTAACATTCAGCAATCTCTAATAAATCATTAAGGTATATGTAGTTTTTGATAAAAGCGCCCCGACTGGGATTTGAACCCAGGTCTAAGACTCCGCAGGCCTCAAGGATATCCGAACTACCCCATCGGGGCTCGGCTCAAAATTCATCTCTTACCTATTAAGGTTATGGATGCATTTTCTGTTCGAGTTCCAGCAGCCTGATTTTTATGTCCACTCCTGCTGAAAATCCGCCCATCCCGTTTCTTGCCACCACTCTGTGACATGGGATAACTATGGGGGCTGGATTGATCGCAAGCGCCCTCCCCACTGCGCGAAAAGCCCTGCTGCCTATCCTTTCTGCAAGCTCTGAGTATGTGACCGTTCTCCCGTAACTGATATTTCGTGCTTCACTGAGCACCTTCTGCGCAAAAGGCGAGAGTCCTGATAAGTCCACAGCACATGAAAAATCGGTTCTCTTTCCCTTGAAATACTCATCAAGTTCAAAGCTGGCTGTTCTTGTTTTTTTCTCTTTCAATCTTTCTTTGCTCTTAATGAATCGAACACAACGCAGCTCTGATCCATACCCGATCTCGATATAGCAGCCAATTGCCTCTGCAAAAATGATATCGTTTGCTTTCATCATCTGACACACAGAACAGGTATAGAGAGGGAGGTTATCAGCTTATCGGTCACGCTTCCCAGCTTCAGCTTCTTAAAACCTGACTTTCCGTGGGAGGAAATCACGATGAGATCGATTTTTTCTTTCTCGACCACATCAATAAGGATATTTAACACCGAATCACTGGAAATATTCCCTTCCCTGAGGACGCTTTTGACATTTATTTCGTGTCTGTCTACAGCACTTTTTAAAATACCATGGTAATTCTCCATCAGGTACATCAAAGGGACATTTTTCACATCTTCAAACAGCTGTGGATTCATCTCTTCGATCCGTTTCTTGAAAAGGTTGTCATGATCTTTCAATGAAAACACAGAAACAAGGATTATTTCTGCATTGTATTTATCTGCGAGACTGACCCCGTACCTGAGTGCGTTCTCAGAGAGTTTCGAACCATCGAGAGGAATTAATATTTTTTTGAACTCATGAAGCTGCTCGTTTTCCATTGAATGTTAATATTGTGGTTTATATAATAAAAATTAATCGCTCCAACCAAAGCATTTATCAGGTTTGTTACCAAACCTTATACTGATGTCGCAGTACTATAATATCCTCACAGAAATGCTGAGTCAGAAGCAGATGTCAATAAGCAGCATAGCCAGGGAGCTAAAAAAAAGTGGCTATGAACAGCACAGGCTGATACTGACAGGATATCTTCGTGCGCTGCATGATCTCGGGTATCTTGAGGAAATAGACATACCGCCTTCAATAGTATATACCTTCAATGCAAACATGAAGCGTGATATCTACACTGTCCTGAAAGAGCGCCTGAAAGACATGGATGCATCAGAGAGGCTGGAAGTCGCGGTCTTTCTTCTTTCGACTCTGCTCCACAGACCAGTTTTCAGGTATGAACTTGAACTTCTAGGGATCGAAGCGCATAAAACAAAAAATGTAAAGGAATCAAGGGACGTTCGCCTCAAAGAGCACAGGGCAGCTGTTACACGCATAAAAATCCCGAATGATGACCCGGCGTATGAGATCAACGGGGATAACGGCGGTGTGCTCGCAAGAGGGAATGAGATCCTGGCAGATATCATAAATGATCTGATGAACCTTGAAGGATTGAAAGCAAAGTTTCAGCAGACAAAGCTCACCTGAGCAAGGAGGTTGTTTATGGAGTGCATGGAAGCCATCAAAGAGAGACGCTCTGTCAGAAGATTCAAAGATATCCCGATCGAAAAAAAAGTAATAGAGGAGCTGTTGAGCGCTGCGCAGATGGCACCATCTGCAGGCAATCTTCAGGCACGGGATTTTATCGTCGTTTCCAATAAGGTCACAAAACAAAAATTGACAGAAGCAGCGCTTGACCAGTCGTTCATCGCGCAGGCTCCTGCAGTAATCGTTGTAGTGGCGAATATAGAACGTTCATCCAGAATATACAAATCGCGAGGAGAGCTTTATGCGATCCAGGATGCAACAGCAGGATTGATGAACCTGCTCCTTGCTTCTCATTCCATGGGGCTTGCCGCATGCTGGGTCGGGGCTTTTGATGAATACGCTGTGAGTGAACTCCTGGGGCTTCCCTATAGAACAAAACCGATCGCTATCGTTCCTGTTGGATACCCTGATGAAAAACCATCTGCACCCCAGAGGATGAAGCTGGAAAAGGTGGTGCACTGGGAAACATGGTGATCACTGCTCAACCTGTTCTATCCAGCTGATCCTGCCTGGCAGGAACTCTTCAGGAGTTTTCCCTTTTTTCAGTGATTCGATTATGGAAATAACAGATTTCACAACAGAGAGAAGCGGAGTATCGGTCGTATCGATCTCAAAAACCTTCCTGTTCCTTTCAACAGATTCCACAAGGATCACATCCAGCGCCTCAGCGTTTGCATTTTCCTTTATCTTTTCATAGGAATACCTGTGCCTTTTGCCAAGGCGTTTTCTGAGAGCCACAGGAGATGCGCGGAGAACGATCACTGCATCCGCTGGAAGAAAATGGGAGAGATGCCCTTCCATGATTATATCCATGCCCGGTCTTGTCTGTACAATTATCTGAACCACCAGTTCCCTCAGCCTCTCCATATCAGCATCATAAGAGTCCCGCTTCTCATCCTTTCCAGTGTAGATCCTCTTTTCAAGGATGAGTTTGTTCAGGTTGATGATGCTGTATTGCTTCCTGTATTTTGAATGCCCGCTTATGAAATCGCAGACGGTTGTTTTCCCGGTTCCAGGCGTGCCAGTGAGAGCGATTATCATAAGATCAAGCCCAGTTCATCAATCACTTTCCTGTTCTGCTCTAAAGTTCCCACCGAAATCCGGATAAGCGATTTTCCGGCACCCCTGAAGGATGTGCAGTCCCTCACGATTATGCCTTTCTCAAGAAGCGACTCTGTGACATCTTTTGATGTACGCGGAGACACATCAATAAGTATAAAATTCGCCTCTGAAGGAAACACTTTACAGAAAGCCTCAAGACCTTTTTTAAGCTGCATGCGTCCTTTTTTCACGGTTTCCATGGATCTCTTCAGGTGTTCTCTGTCTTTTAGGGCTGCAACCCCTGCAGCCAGAGATAGTACATCAACAGAGAACGGTGTCATCACCTTCATGTATTCGCCTGTGATCCATCCAGGTACCAGGGCATAGCCCAGGCGCAGCCCTGCAAGACCGAATACTTTTGAGAATGTTCGCCCGATGATGAGATTATCGTATTCTTTCACCAGGTTTGAAAGGTTTTTTTCAGCAAAATCCACATAAGCCTCATCTATAAAAACGATCGCATCCGCAGATTCCAGTATTGTTCTGACCTCATCCTCTCCGATCATGTTACCTGATGGATTATTGGGGGAACAGAGAAAGATCAGCTTCGTATTTCTATTCACTTTACTCAGAATAACTTCAGGATCAATATTGAATTCCATGTCCCTCTCTGCGAACACAGCTTTTCCGCCATTTGCAAGTGTTGCGATCTCATAGTACGAGAATGTGGGTATCGGTATGACAGATTCCGCTCCCTGGGACATGAAAAGCCTCATGATCGTATCAAGAATGCCGTCCATGCCATTCCCTGAGACCACGATGTTATTTACAGGGAAGCCCGTGTATCCTGATATTGCCTGTCTGAGCTCAAGTGCATCAGAAGGAGGATACAGATTGACCCTGCCTGCTCTTTCCTTGATAGCAGATACTGCAAGAGGCGGAGGTTCGAGCGGATTCTCGTTAGAACCAAGTTTGATGATCTTATCCGGGTCAAGATTGTATTTCTCTGCGATCTCCTCGATAGATTTCCCTGGCACATACTCTTTTATATGCTTCACAGTGGGGCGGAGAAGCTTTTCAAATCTCATCCAGCACAGACACCGCCTTATCAAGCTGCTCTTCCGTGATGGTAAGTGGAGGGACAAAGCGGAGCACTGACTCAGATGTGCAGTTGAGAAGAACCCCGCGCTCCCTTGCTATGTTCACAATATCATCGCATTTTATCGAGAGTTCCATGCCAACCATCAATCCTTTGCCCCTGATCTCTTTTACATAATCCTTATTTAACCCTTCAAGCTTTCTGATGAGATATGCACCGAGTTCTTCTGACCTCTTTACAAGTCCTTCTTTCTTGATCACATCTATGTTCGCAAGTGCTGCTGCACAGGAAATCGCATTTCCCCCGAAGGTCGAAGCATGGTCACCCCGCTCGAATTTTACCGCCACGTCCTCACTTCCAAGCATGGCGCCCATGGGGAATCCGCCGCCCATTGCTTTTGCAATGGTAGTAATATCACCTTTGATGCCTGAATGCTCTTTTGCGAACCACTTCCCTGTCCGGCCAAAGCCTGTCTGTACCTCATCCAGGATCAGCAGGGTCTGGTTTTCATCGCAGATCTCCCTCACCTCTTTAAGGTACTCGTTTGATGGTATCACCACGCCTCCTTCGCCCTGTATGGGCTCAAGGATCACGCCTGCAGTGTCCTTATTCAGGGCAGCGCTGATCGCATCTGCGTCATTGTACGGGACAAATACAGCAGGTGCAAGAGGCTCGAAGGGCTTGCGGTATTTTTCCTTGTGGGTAACGCTGAGCGCACCCCTTGTCCTTCCGTGAAAAGCATGCTCTGCAGCAATGAACTCTTTTTTGCCTGTGGCTTTGCGTGCGAGTTTGAGTGCGCCTTCCACTGCTTCAGCTCCAGAGTTGCAGAAAAACACCCTGTCCATTCCTGTAAGCTTCACCAGTTCCTCAGCAAGAAGTGCCTGCTGTTCTGTATAATACAGGTTTGATACATGGATCAGCTGCTCAGCCTGTTTCTTGATGGCTTCAACAACAGCAGGATGGCAGTGCCCCACGTTATTTACTGCTATGCCTGCCACGCAGTCTATGTACTCTTTTCCATTGACGTCCGTCACCACCGCACCGCGTGCCCTTTTTATGGCAATGGGCTGGCGCGTATAGGTATTGAAAATATATCTCTCGAATTTCTCGACTATATCGTCATAATTCAATGCCATGTTCATTCCAGATTTTATCTTGCGCCCGCGGTTTCAAAGATGCTTATCTCATCGTTCATCACTGTCTCTGTTGAATGGACGAGGATGCCTTTTTCCTGAATCTCATACGGGTGCAGAGTGTCATCATGCTTGACGCCTCGCATCTTTAATATTTCGATTGCTCTGACACGTCCACCTCCCACTCTGAAGACGTGAAGCCTTATCACTCCTGATGAGAGATACTCTTCCACGCTGAATGATTCTCTGCCGTATATTTCGCTCGTCATCAGTGTGGTGCAGTCAAGGTATTCCAGGTTCTTGATGAACTCGGAAACCACCTGTCTTATTTCCTCAGGGTTGTCAGAGGATAGCTTGAGGGAAGTTATGGAATCTACGAACAGCCTTTTTGCTTTTATTGCTTCCACTTCTGCCTGGATCTGTTTGAATATATCACCCGTGTTTTTGTTCGCAGCGATGATGCTGACCGTGCTGCTTTCCTGGGTCTTTACAAATCTTGTATATTTGAACGGGTTCGCATATATGATCCTGATCTTTTTCTGGACTACGAGTTTCTCGATATCCCATCCAAACCTCCAGGAGTCCCTGATCAACCTTGAAGGCGTCTCTTCCATCACCACAAGTACGCCAGGCTCATTGAAATTCACAGCTCCACCAACAAGATACTGAATTCCGAACGTGGTTTTGCCAGCGCCGGGACCACCTGTAATAAGAATGACATCATTCTCTATGTACCCTCCTTCTATAAGTTCATCCAGTCCAGGAATCGCGCTCTTTACTCTGCCCATCGTTTCTATTTACAGGTATGAATTTATCAATATATATATTTGACTACGGATGGGCGAGGAACCTGTTCTTCTTTAGCTCATCAAGCACAAGTTCTTTCACAGGTATGTCCTCTTCCCTGCATTTTTCCTCTTTCCATGCCTCTATGGAACGGAAAATGAAGAACATACCGTCCTCTCTTTTTGATGCTTTGAGGTCCGGATCATCTGACCTCTCAAAAAACTGCCTGTATCCCTTAAGGACGGTCATTATAGTTTAATTGTTTCAGGGATAAATGAATTTAACCTGTACCTCCCCCTTATCGTTAGCTTTATGTAATATGAAAGGCATGTGGGGGAGGATTGAATCATCTTTTTATGATTCTATAATACCGTAGCAGGCATGTTCCTGTGGCGCATGGTTCAGAACCGAACGCAGTATTGCGTGAGTCGGACCGTTTCCGGTCTTACGGAGGAACAGAATGAAGCACAATTATAAGACAAATCCACAGATATTGGACCTGATATCAGGTCTGAAAAAACAGTCCAGGGAGAAAAAAGTACCGCTCTGGAGAGACATTGCATTGAGGCTTGAGCGCCCCACCAGACAGTATATGGAAGTAAACCTGAGCAGGATCAACAGATATACAAAGGACAAAGATCTGGTACTTGTTCCAGGAAAAGTCCTTGGAGCAGGAGAACTTGACCACCAGCTGACGGTTGCTGCTCTTGGCTTCAGTGAAGGTGCAAAGGGCAAAATCGTTGCGGCAGGCGGTTCGTGCCTGACGATCAAAGAACTTATGGACAGAAATCCAGAAGGTTCAAGGGTAAGAATTATGGGGTGAAAACATGGCAGTGATCGACGCTAACAATCTCATCCTTGGAAGAATGGCAAGCATAGTGGCAAAGCGCTTATTGAACGGCGAAGAGATAAAAATAATAAATGCAGAGAAAACCATCATCTCGGGTAGAAAGGATGCGACCTTCGAGCGCTACAGAAAATACGCTGATCGAGGTTCTCGCGAATTCGGTCCCTATTTTCCAAGGCGTCCTGACCAGCTGGTTGCAAGGACAATACGCGGAATGATCCCGCACAAGAAGATGACAGGAAGGCAGGCATACGACAGGCTTAAAGTCTATATCGGAGTGCCGCCAGAATTGAGCAAAGAAAAGGCAACCACACTGGAAAATGCGAGCATTATGCGCCTCAGCACCAGTAATTATGCAGTACTCGGCGACATGAGCAGGAGACTGGGTTCAAAATATTAGGTGTTATTTATGAAAATCGTAAACTCATCAGGAAAACGAAAGACCGCAATCGCCCGTGCGACCCTGCGGGAAGGAAAAGGACGCATCAGGGTGAACAAGACACCCATTGAGCTAATTCAACCTGAACTGGTCAGAATGAAGATGTCAGAGCCGCTTGAATTTGCAGGCAATGTAGTCCCAACCATAGATATTGATGTGAGCGTGCACGGTGGAGGCATCTTTGGACAGGCTGGAGCAGTTCGAACCGCCATCGCAAGAGGTCTTGTGGAATGGACGAATGATACAGCGCTCAGAGACTCCATGGCACAGTATGATAGAAGTCTACTTGTCAACGACACCCGGTACAAGCTACCGAAGAAATTCGGAGGCAGGGGTGCCAGAAAGAGAAGGCAGAAATCATACAGGTGAGCCATGGTTCCAATAAGATGCTTCACATGCGGAAAAGTCATCTCGAGTGTCTGGGATGTTTACAAGAAAAGGATCCAGACAGAAGAACCTGGTAAAGTACTCGATGACCTGGGAATCGAACGATACTGCTGCAGGAGAATGCTGCTGGCACATGTCGAGCTGGTGGACCTGCTTGCGCCGTACCAGTGAGGAGGGGTTGTAGGGTAGCCTGGTCCATCCTATGGCGTTCGGGACGCCGTGACCTGAGTTCAAATCTCAGCAACCCCATTTCTCGGGAAACGGCGAAGGCAAAGAACATGAACCACTCTCAGAGGGACTCTGAGAAGAATTGATCGAATAAACTAAATCTCATTTGTTGAACTTTCGAACTTGTTTTGAGGTGATGAGGTGAACGGTACTAAGTTCACGCGATATGAGCGTGCAAGGATTATCGGTGCAAGAGCGCTTCAGATCTCTATGGGAGCGCCTGTGCTGATAGATGTTGATAAAAAAGAGCCCATAGATATAGCATTAATGGAACTGGAAAAAGGAGTAATCCCTATTACAGTGAAAAGAACGGTGGAACAAAAAAAGCAAAAAACAGCGCAAATAAAAGGTGACTGAAATGGAAGATGTCATTGATCTAAGACAGGATGTAAAGCAGGATACAAATTATGAATCGATTATTCCTCAGGATGAATATCTCACTGCAGGAATTCATATAGGAACCCAGCAAAAGACAAAAGAAATGATGCGATTTGTGTATCGCGTGAGGACGGACGGTCTGTATGTACTGGATATACAGGCAACAGACCAGCGAATAAGGCTTGCTGCAAAAATGCTCGCAAAATACAATCCAGGTGGCGTCCTGGTGGTATCTGCCAGGCAATACGGTCACTATCCCTCCGAGATGTTTGCAAAAGCGATAGGTGCAAGGGCAATAACAGGAAGATTTATTCCAGGGACTCTGACCAATCCGAAGCTACACTTATATGTAGAACCTGATATTCTGATCGTCACCGACCCTTCAGGCGATCTGCAGGCAGTGAACGAAGCTGTCAATGTCGGGATACCTGTTATCGGTCTTTGCGATACCAACAACTCGATCTCAAACGTGGACTTTGTGATCCCCACAAACAATAAAGGCAGAAAAGCCCTGGCATTGATATACTGGCTGCTTGCAAAGGAGACACTTGAGGAAAGAGGAGATACGATCAGTTATAGTGTGGCTGATTTCGAAGCTGAATTATAATCTTTCATGAGAACCCCTGCAGTTTCCGGACAGTTCTACCCGCGCAGTAAGAACGACCTGAACAGGGAGATCAGAAGATGCTTTGAAGATGTCCCTTCAACCGAAAGGGCAGTTCTGGGGGGTGTGGTTCCCCATGCAGGCTATATATACTCAGGAAAGACGTCAGCATATGTGTATTCCACTCTGCCCCGGGCAGATACCTTTGCATAAATACGAGCACTCGATCGAAGTACAGCTTCCTTTTTTGCAGCACAGGTTCAAGAATTTCAGGATAGTCCCTGTCTGCGTGGGAATGCAGGACGAAATGACCGCAGTTGATATTGGGATGGAGATCAGCGAAGCGATACGCCGGGTCAAAAGAAAGGTCGTGATCATCGCTTCAAGCGATTTCTCCCACTACAGACCGGACAGAGCTGCAAGAGAAGATGATGCATATTTCATAGATGCGATCCTTGGGCTGGATATCCCGGAGTTCTACCGCAGGCTTGATGAGAGATCTGCAAGCGTCTGCGGGTATGGACCGATTGCAGCCATGCTTGCTGCTTCGAAAGACCTCGGCGTAAAAAAAGCCACATTGCTCAAATACACTACGAGCGGGGATATGACAGGTGATCTATCCTCTGTGGTGGGTTATGCCGGGATTGTTGTGGAGTGAAGTCGGAGTTGGGAGGGGTTCAGACTCTTATCGATGCTTTTATTTACTTTTACACTAATTGACAATCTGGTGGAAGTATGGCATCAGAACCCGCGGAACCATTTGTGAAAATCATAAGCGAACCAATAAAATCAAAAAACCCTTTAGTTATCGAGGGTTTTCCAGGCATAGGTCTTGTAGGAAATATAGCCTGTCAGCACATCATCGAAGAGCTGCAAATGAAATACCTGGGCTCTATTGATTCAAGATATTTCCCGCCTCTTGCTGTTCTTTTCAACGGGATCGTCTATATGCCTGTGCGGATCTATGAATCTGCAAAAAAGAATATCATTGTGGTGATTTCTGATATCCCCATTCATCCCACAGCATCCTATGATCTGAGTAAATCGCTCGTGGACTGGGTTGAATCCATACATACAAAAAATGTTATTTCCATAGCCGGGATAGCCACAACAACAGGTATGAGGAGGGTGTTCGGAGGAGCCACAAACAATGAAATGCTGGAGAAGATCAAGGATAGAACAGAGATATTCCAGGTCGGAACGATCTCAGGGATTTCAGGCAGCATAATGACCGAGTGTTATCTGCGCCACATTCCAGCGATGAGTCTCCTGGGCGAGACACCTGGACCCAACCCTGATCCCAGGGCAGCGGTCGAAGTGATAAACGTCCTCAATAACATATTTGATTTATCCATAGATACCAATAAATTGACAAGTCAGGCCGAACAGATCGAACTTGAGCTTTCCAAGCTTGCAGAACAGGTAAGAACAACAGAAATACCTCAGGCTGCAAAGAAAGAATTCCCCATGTATGGGTGAGATCATGCAGTATATCGTGTTGAGCGGGATATCATCTCAGCTCTTAAAGGATATCGAGCAAAATAAAATAAAAACGATCGAGATCAGAAGCCCTCATAACTTCCTTTCTGCCATTGAAACAAATGTGGGTGATACGATCTTTCTGACATCCACGAGTCTGGATGATATAAGACCCGGAACTCTTGGGGTCATCGCAAGAATACGCGAGAAACAGGTAGCAATGCACAGGCTGATCCAGAAAACCGAGGAATTTTACGAAGAAGCTGAAGTCCAGATGGCTCGGCTTCAATTAGAAATGAAAGGACATGCCAGAGTGCGCCGATCCACCTGCTGCGAAATCGGAGAGGCTACAATCGTTGATGCAGATGAAGTGCTGTTCTTTGAAGGTAGGTAAAAATCAATATATCTGAGTGGCATCCCCTTCTTCAATGATGCACGCTATCTCATCCACGAATTCCATCATATACTTATCAAGCTGCATCTTCCGTTTTTCCTGAGTCTTTTCATCTGAAGGATATTTCTCGATCAGTTCCAGGAATTCCTCGTATATATCACTGGTCTTTTCCATCATCGCTTCTTTTGTTTCGCCCATCTCTGCCATATGCACAACATAGCGGCGCAAACGGATGCATCCTCTGTTCCTTCCGAGACTTCTGTCAAAGAACAAAGGGATCCTCCACAGCCCCTGCTCGACTGAGCCGTTTTTTAAGGACGGGAAAAGCTTCACGATCTCAGGATCGATATTTTCAGGCATGCTCAGAACTCTTCCATCAGGTCAAGGTCATGTTCGAAACGCGTCGGGATGCATTTTGGTCTGTTTCTATCTCTTTCCCTGATCTTATCCTGAAGCGCCTTGTAGACCACATGGTACTCTTCATCCCTGTCAGGATTGTGCTTTGCCTGTTCCTTCAGTTCGTCCGCGATATCCTGAAGCTGCCGTATGGACATGTACTTATAGCGATCTGCGCCAGTATTAATAACAATCACTCAACAATACTTTTTTCTCAGGGTATATAAAAGGAACACATTTTAAAAAAAATTATTAGATCACTCTGCAATCCTGACCTCTGTGTTCCTGGTAATGAGCAGATTGAAGGAGGAAAATTCCCTGCTCTCCCTGACCAGAGTGCCGAAGATCTCAACTATATCGCCGTACCCTGCCTCCAGGAGAGCGCTGTTGCTCTCGCTCCTGTGATATGACGGCATCACAGCATAGGACGGAACAGAGGTTGTGGCGTCGCAGATCTTGAACACGAAGTGCTTTTCATCTCCCAGGTTCCCTGACATGACAGCTGCCGCAACATTGATCCTTTTTTCGATGTGTTTTTTCAGGTTTGAAAGCCTGACGAACTTTCCTTTTGCCCGATAGGTATGCCCTGCGGCGCCGTTTTTCCTGAGCACTGCATATGAGAATTTCATGTCAATGTTCAGATATCTGTATGCTTCTTCGGTTCTGGCGATCTTTTTCATGAATTCCGGAACCTGGATATTCCCTGCATCCAGAAAACTCCAGCAGTTCTCACCGCTGCACTTCAGTCCCCAGATATAAGTGCACGGGCTGAAAAGGCTGAAACCTTTTCTGACAAGAGCCTGCTGTGTGATGCGAAGCGCTTTAGAATTAACAAGGTTAGCGGGCTCTATGATGACGATCGTCGGATTGCTGCTTCGAAGGGTGAGCCTTTCAACTGTATCGGCGCGCCCGGAAGGCGTGGCTTTCATCTCTGCAAGTACATTTGAGAATACCATGAGATCTGCGCCTTCAGGCGCTTTCGCTCTCTCCACAGGCACATGATAAGGTTTGTTCACTGTGATGATGGCATTCTCTGGAGCGAATTTCTGGAGATAAGTAGATACAAGCTCGCTGTAGCAGTCAATATTCTCCTGCGCCTGCTCGATAGAGTCTATCCTGATATTCATTTTCACATCCATGTTCTTCTTTGAGTAAATATCCAGCAATTTATTGAGAAAATCAATGGTGCTCAGGGTGATCGTCCCGGGACCTGAGCCTGCATCAATGATGCTCATCCTGTTCGAAAGCAGCCCGCTTTTGAAGAGGTGGAGCAGCACATACTGGAACTGGCAGAAATAGACAGGGAAATGGTAAAGAAGATAGGATATGATCCTTATTCCGGGATACTTCGATATCCCTTTCCAGTACTCCTCCTTCTGCTTCACGATATTCTTTCGTATCAGCTCAGCAGTATCACCTTCATACCAGTTCTTGCCGCAGGATCTCTCGATGTACGAGCTGATCAGGTTCTCCATGCGCAGAGGGAGTCCGGGTGTCTTGAAATGCTTCTCAAGTTCCCTGATCACAGGCTCATCGGCAGGGAGCGCAAGCTTTTCGAGCTTTGTGCAATTATAGCCTGTATCGCAGAAGAGATCGAGGTCAAAAAGATAAGGTCGCAATATCTCATAGAGCTCTTTTTCACCGTATTTCCTGCTGAGATACTGGTTCATCTCAGAAAGAGCAAACTCGGCGCGGGAGGAAGCAAGGAATTTAGCGAGGGAGAGGATTTCGGAGGTCATGGATGAGAGTCAATACCAATAACGAGCGAACCGCAGATAAAGGCGCCCAGAGTCACGGACCTCCCGAGTTGCGCCTCGGGAGGGCGCACACACGTATGGCTCGCGCCATACGTGGATACCAAGTCGAGAAGCGTAGCTTTCGGAGCCGGCGTGTACACGTATTGCTTCGCAATACGTGTTGTGTGGGAGTCGAGAACCGTTAGGTTTCGGTGGTAGAACCTGCAGGGTTTCGGCATTGATGAACGCAGATTTGCAGAATTTGTTTGGAAAAACATTATTTTCATTTGTATACTTTACGCGAATGTAAATATAACTCTTGTTGATTTCTGAAAATACCTTCGCCACCACTATATCAATGAGATAAGATTAACTCCTGGCAGATCGCATGTTGTTTCGATTTATCCCGAAGCATTGTCATTGCATTGTCATCGGTTAAGATCACCATTAATCCCTAGATCGCTCTCTATTGACATGAGAATCAAGTGCCTGGCTCTGATAAACATTCATTACATTCTCAAAGGTTCTCTCACATCCATTTCCGACCGAGCCGTGATAAGCAGCTTGGCGCCCAGAGTTTCACACCTCTCGAACTGCGCCTCGGCGCGTCCACGTATTGCTTCTTGATAAGTATTGTATGGAAGGCGAGGGAACCCAGAGTCATGCTTCAAAACATAGAAAAATTTATTAATAATCGAATTTTTTAGATAACTGTGGGATACGAAGGAATGTTCAAAGACCCGGACGCCAGGGTACCATTCGCAGTCATAGGCATCTTTCTCATCATTATCTCGGTTCTTGCATCCATCAACCTCACAAGGATGGATATCAACATGGCAAAAACAATGTCCTCAGGGCTTGAGATCTCTTCTGCAGACACGGCGATGCAGTACGCAAGAGCAGACATTGCACGCGCCATCAACTATGCAGGTATGGAAGCGCTGAAGCAACTTGGAAAAACTCCGCTCATAAGCCCTGACATCAACAGCACCTACCATGCAGAAGATCCAGAAGAATCCAGCAGGAAATGGGCAAAAGCGATGATCCAGAACACGCTGAACCAGTACATCGAATCCAATTACATGTACGATACCTTTGTGAACAACGGAATTGCGGTAAACATAGACGAAGCCGGGGATGAGATCGCAATACAAACGATCAGCATGGATCTGGAAAGGAGTATAGAGCCGCCGCTTTTCAATCCTGGAAAAAGCAGGGGATACTCCACATACTGGAAGATCTCTGTACCCCTCACCCTGCATCTGAAAGATCTGAGAACAGGCACTGAACTCATGACCAGGAACGAAACCATACAAACAGTGATCACCTCAAGATACCCGCTCTTAAAAGATCTCACGGACGAATACAGCGAGAGATTGAACGGAACCAATGCTGTCATGGCAGAGACCACAGCCTTTTCCATGGCATACACATGGGGACGGGGATACCTTCAGTACTCAAAAACCACGC
>JAPZAV010000175.1 GCA_027460465.1 Candidatus Methanoperedens sp.
TCCAAAGAAGTCCATTGCCGTGTGCTCACCTGCGAAGAACAGGCGCCCAAGGTATGGTTCTGTGAGCTCTTTTGCGATCGTGAACACCTGCCCTTTTTTCGGGCATGAGTAGCCGGTTTTGATAAAACTCTCATCCGGCCAGTTTACAAGCTGCGTGCGCTCAAGCTTTTCCTTGTACTTGGGATAGAGCTCCTTCAGACCAGACTGGAACTCTGCCTTCGTGGGAATGCGTCCGCCAGCAAAAACGGTGAGCACGATCCCCTGTTCGCCGAGCCTGGTCTGATTATCTGTTGCCTCCCAGACCTGCCCCATCTTCGTCGATGCGCCGCTCGGCGCGGCATGGTCCCTGATCCAAAAACGGTCGCTCACTTTGCTGAGATACTTCACCGCAGGTCCCATCTGTATCATGCCGATCGTATCCTTTGGATGCTTAGGGGTGATGGTCAGGCTCCCCCAGACGCTCGGCGGGATCGCAAGGACCACGTAGTCGAACAGGTCTTTTTCCAGCTTTCCTTTCGTGCGGCTTTTCCATTTCAGCGTAACCCGTTTCTCGATGTCGAGATCGATTACGATCGTGTTTCTCCTGATCCTGCAGCGTTTCGAATCCTCCAGCGCCTTCGCCATACCGATCGCTAGCATTTGATTGCCGTCAGCGCACCGAAAAACCTCTGTTTCCCTCCAGTACCCCATCAGGTCGGGGTCGTCGCGGTCATTCACAAATTGTCCTGCCTTTACGAGGCAGAGCAGGGCGAGGTAGTTCTGGTCATCGAGCGAAGCCACATGGTCGTTGCCGAGGAACACTTCCATCGCCTTCCAGAGACGGGAGCCTTTCTTGATTTTGAGCTCGACCAGCTTGTCAGCCACAGACATTTTGTCCATTTTCTGCAGATCAGGCTGAAGCCAGGGTCGGACAGGGTCTTTGACCAGCCTGGCGTCCTTCCCGATCAGCTTCAGAACCTCCTCTATCCGGTCATACAGCTTCTCCATCTCGTCCCGCGAGAGCAGCTTATCAATCC
Source organism: Candidatus Methanoperedens sp. (assembly GCA_027460465.1). Lineage (GTDB taxonomy): Archaea > Halobacteriota > Methanosarcinia > Methanosarcinales > Methanoperedenaceae > Methanoperedens. Next base: position 1,017 of record JAPZAV010000175.1, read on the forward strand.
GGATCTTCAATTCGAGCCCAGCCCGTGAGTAGTGATCTTCGGTCGAACGCACGGTCAGCCCAAGGCTGAACTCCTTCGCGAGGTCTATCCACCTCGTATGATTCGCCCCGATCAACTCAGCGCCGGCTTCAATTACGCGGTCTTTGGCTAATTTTGTTTCGATACGAACGCGTCCACCCACCTCGCCGCCGGCTTCGAAGACAGTGACCATGACCCGTCTGGAGCACAGCAGCCGCGCAGCCGATAGACCGGCGAAGCCGCCGCCTATAACGGCAACCGTGGTGTCGCTCAGCAGCGACATGCAACTCTGCGAGAGTGAAGGCACCTGCCACTTCGTACGCTCGAGCCCAAGCTTTTCTTCTATCCTGTCACATCGCTCTGAGTCGGCAAGCGCCGGTCCGAAACGGCGGTGCAGCCTGGCGTAAAGTGAGCGAGACACGTCTTCCCCTTACACTGCCTGCTCTATCGTCGGCGTCCCTGGCGCTCCCAGGTCAACTCCTGTCAGGCTTCGGTAGGCGGTGCGATAGCCCTCTATCCTGGATTCCACATGGTCGAGCCATATTTCCAATTCGCCGCCAGGTTCCGTATCCTTATGATCCAGAACCTCAAGTTCCAGGAGAATATCCCTGGCATCTTTGGCACATTCTCTGTGTATCATATAGCGATTGATCTCAGAGGGAGTTAAAGTCCTTCCCAGCACCAGAAGGTCATAAACAGCCGGAATGTACTGATCAGGTGTGTTATAGTTTTGAGGTATCCCCAATGTTGTTCTTAACTCCCTGATCAGTGCCATGCCTGCAATCACCCAGACAATTCCGCTCAGTGTGTTTGAATAGTTACGACCATAGTCAAAAGGCTTGAAGGCGTTCTTGAGAACATCAATGGTATCGCTGATCGTGATAAGCGTTGCCACCGATGGTTTTCCGGGAAATAATGAGGGTGTGGTCTGCGCCTGAATAGCCGCTGCCAGTCTTTTATCTTTGTAAAATTCCAGTGCCACCTGGATGAACTTGTGGAAGAGATTATGGAATGCTGTATTGACAGCAGTCTCCAGGCTTAATTTTCTCCCAACATCAGATTTCCAGCCAAGGCTCCGGCGATAGGAGCTGTCCCTGTCCCTAACCGTGGATGAAAGTCCCGTCTTTGTCTGACGAACCATTGCCTCCAGGATTATGGCTATAAGATCGTCATCAATTTCAGGATTCACCACTCCATTAGATATGGGAAACTTTCCTTTGGTGGCGAAATCGTCAAGAATCACCCCCAGGATCTTGAATATTCCCAGCCTCTCATAATAGAAAAGCCAGATGATATCTGCTATGAACAACCTCTTTATTATTGGTTTTTCATCTCCCTTTTCAACTCTTTCTGAAATACCCCTTTTTCCTTCCAGGGTCACGCAGGAAGGTGGCAGACACCAGGGTGGTGGAAACTTCTGAGAATGCTCAATACATCCCTCGGTTGAACAATCCACGAGTGGAAACCATCTCTGGGTACAATTCAATAGATTTCCATCCACCTTATTATCCAGGGGACCAGTGAATATCTTATGCTCCTCAAATTTAAAATACTCATCAAAGTAGTCAGTAATATCATCTTTTATCAATTTGCCATCTGCACCTGTTATTTTTACGTGCGACAGTAAAACGTCAGAACACGGCGGGAAAGCTACACTGACTGGTATCTTTAATTGAAGCCGACATTTTATGTTTCTTTTCAGAGTTTCTATGTCCTTATTACGCTTGTCAGGCGTACGATCATATGTTTCATTACATTTACTTGCTGCATTGTCATTTGACATATTCTTTACCTCCTTCTTCTTAGTTCTCGTCAATTCGAATTTCTCCTTTTCTCTCCTAATTTTAACAACCATTTTGTCATTATTACATCAATCCTCTCTTCCGTGAGCTTCCCTTTATCCCTGATCGTGCGGAACACTGCCAGCTGTGCACACGGGGAAAGCCCTTTTAAGTCCAGAGCTCCAGAATTAGCCGTCCTGGCAATCCTCAGCAGCTCTGCAGGAGCAAGGATGGACAGATCAAAAAGATCCGGTATTGCCTTTCCGTTCAGCACACGGAATTTTGTGTTCAACAATGTCCTGCTGATAACAGGGAGATAGGTCATTGCCTTTTTCAGAAGTTTTTGTGCTCCTGTCGGCGCTTCGTCCAGCGGATAAAGCTCGATCCAATTCCTCTCCCACTCATCCCAGTCCCCCCTTCCCCACACCTGCCTGCAGAGCTCAAAAGATAGCAGAACCCGAAGATAAGGTGATGGATGAGGGTCGGTCCATGAGATCCGGAAAACATGGCCTGGTTGTAAGGCAATAATTTCCTTGATTGTACCTGCCTGGGCAATTCCAGATGCACAAAAAGTCCAGAAATCCGGGCCTATCTCAGAGGTCCAAATCGCAAATAGATCTTTGATGGGATCAGGAGCTCCTGCCTTTGTCAGGCTATATCTGAAGGCTCTGGGCATTGTGGAAACCATGCCAAGTCTGACCATTGCTTCATGTCCAGCCTCATGGAGAACTGATGTCAGGTTCTGCTTCTCTTTAAGCCTCGAGTAGGGAATCTGGATAAGAGGCATGGGATTTGGAGTGCCGTCCGGGAGAATTACTCCTTCTCGAAGCACGGAAGCACCAAATCCCCGGTCGCAATAAACCAGGGGCGGCTCAACGACTGCCAGTGCAGGGTGGTTTTTGTTGATGGCATCCCATGCAAGAACGTCGCATCCTGCAAGCATCGGTCCAAGCTCGGGTGTATTTCTCTGGGTAAGCACGTCCATATATGTATCAAAGAATGTGAATGCTCTGGACATTTCAAGCTCAATCTCTCCCAGTAAGGAGTTCAGACTTCGTGCTGCTTCTGGATCATTGACATGCATGAGATATGTTCTTGCCCCTCTTTTTACCTTTGAGAGAAGTCTTGCCTCTACTGCAGACAACTGGGATTCGAGAAAAGACCACTGACGCTCTGTAATGTCATTGCCTGGCGGAAGGGCTACGAGTTTTCGCATAGATGATAAAGTCTCCACCCGCAGTCTTATAGACTCTATCCGTCTCTGGAAGTGATTGGATTGATTTTTCATCTGTGATCAAATTACATTACATTACTTTGATCAACACGCGATCTCCCTTTCTCACATGGATAACCCGGTATGGTCTCTTCGGAGATGCAGCAGAAGGCGCGGCGGCGCTGGCTCCTTTTAATGCTGTCTGGAAAGCTTCATTTGCCAGCCTGCTTGCAATCAGAGGGTCATCCGCATTCTCTTCGAGATTACTTGCAAGATATTCATATGCCTCCCTTGAGACCTCAACATAATTTCTCCAGGCATCTCTATTTGCATCTTCATCTTCAGAAGTTTCAAATCCAAGCGCCTTTAATGCAGGGAGAATTGCGCCTCCACCGGGAACCACTGCCCCCAGACCAGCTTTTGCCAGTGACCCCAGGAGCCCTTTAAGATCTCCCCGTGCAAGCGATGTAATCCCCTTGATTGCCTGGAATGCTGGAAGACCTTTTGCCATTTTTAATCCTTTCTTGATCAATTTTTTCCCTGCCTTCTTGACCTTCTTCCAGAGACCCTTAAAGAAAAAGTCCCGCTCCATTTCATTCAGCAGGCCATTGACAGCATCATCCACCTCGGATTCTGATTCAAATTCCCTTGAAGAGAGCTCAAAGAACCTTTCAGCATAACCAGGAAATTTCTCTTCTACTTCCTCAAATTCTTCTTCCGGCTCTTCTTCCAGTTCAGTAAGATCTTCGAACTCCTTCTCCAGCTCTTTTTCATCAACTGGCTCTTCTTCCATCTCAAGTTCAAATTCCTTTTCTAATTCAGACATATCTCTTTCATCTTCTGGCATTACTATACCTCCAATTTTTTAATATTAAGTTCATAATTCTAGCATGCATATGCTGCCCCCATTCTTTCCTAATTAGTTACTTTCTTAATGTTATTTAAATCTTTTCAGTCTTATTTCACATTCTTATTTCACAGCCCTTAATCTCCCCATTTCCTCCTTTCCAGGAATCCTGAGTACGAAGCTCCCGTGGCATGGTTTGACATAGGGCAGAATAACATCGTCCCCGTCCACTGCGATCGGGATAGGCGGGACTCCGATCAGGTAATTTTCAAAGATCCGATATCCAGCGGGCACGTAATAGATCTCGCTGAAATTCTTTTTTATATACTCTGCGCATTCCTTAAAAGAGCTGTTCGGCAGCAGTATCTCATAGTTCAGTTCATCAATGCAGCCCATGACTTCACCCCGTCGATCTGCTGCCTCAGCAGCACAGGATTATGCACAGCCTTTGCTGCGATGATCTTCGAATCTCTGCTTGCCTCGATGAGAGGCTCTATCTCTTTTCCGAAGATCACCGCCACGGTCTTTGCTTTTGAAAGCGATTTGACAGTTGCGAGATAAGATATCCCTGTATCGCTGTGGATGAACACAAAGCAGATGTCATAGTCATTTTTCTTCTCTGCAAGGTCTGCAATGCACCTGTCGATGTCAATAGCTTTCTTGATATAATGCCGCTCAGGGTCAGAATTCAAAAGAAGACCTAAAGCCGCCCTGTTCCCTGCAGCGATCACTTCAAACCCTTCCCTGTTCAATTTATTTGCGATGTAAAGTGCGGCTGCAGTTTGAACCGGCAGTTCAGGACATCCCATAAGGAGAAGCGCCTTTATCATGTATTCTTCTTCTCCATCGATTTTTTATAATATTCGATGCGCTTGCTCAGGACGCAGCCTCCGCCCCGGACGCCACCGATCGGATTCCCGGGCACTCCCATCGAATTCATGCAGCGCGCCATGACGGCTGCACCCCTGGCAAGCCCATCATCCACGAACACTACATGATCCCTGGATTCCCTGAAGATCCCCAGGTTTTCGATAGCCTTCAGGATCAGATGCGGCTTACATCCTGTGATCGCAGCCCTTCCCGTCAAACCTATGGAAGCCTTCTCTGTAACAAGTTTGTTATCAAAGGCAAGCTTTACAAGACGCTCTACCATCATTGCAGAAACAAGATCAAGAGTCGCAAACATCGTCTTTAAACCATGTTCAGAGTAAATCTCAGAACCTATATTTGTCAGCTCAGGCATAAGGCTTCCGTTCATGCCAACATCGCACCCTATGAGCATGACCCCGATATCCCTCGCTGCAGCCGGATCAACAGGTACGCTCCCGTATCTGTTTCTGTCATCAGGCACGATTTCAATGGAGATCAGCTCATGAATGGCTTTTGTATATTTTTGAATCGTGCCGCTTTTAGTAAGCCAGATCATGCGCTCTTTGTTGTCGCGGAATAAATCAAGCGCAGCGCCGTATCTTTTATCCACAAGCCCGGTGCCTTTTATCACAGCATCATGTACCGCGCCTGCAAAACCGCACAGGTTTGCTATCGTCCTTGCGTAAGGAATATCGGCATTGGTGATCCTCCCTTTCAGGGTTGTGCCGAAGTCCATGGAAAAAACAGGGTTCCTGAAATCAACGCCTGCCCATTTCGCGCCTTCCTTGATGCCTGCTGTTGAAAGCTCTCCCTCCATCTCGTTTGCCACGATCTCAACGCCGGTTGAGCCCGCAGGAGGAAGGACACCTCCGACTGCGCCTGTGAATATCACCTTGTCTATAAGAGTATGGTCTTTGAATTTTATCGGGATGTTTTCAATGGACATCGCTGGCACCATCTTTTTCGGAGGAATGCCTGCGTTGAGACATCCATCAGCCAGGGCTTTTATGAACTCCCCCACTTCATGCGGGGATGAGAATCCTGCTACAACGCCGGTTGATCTTACGGCAAAATCAAGATCTGTAGTGATGTCGAGATTCACTGCTTCATGCGCCTCAAGCAGAGTATCGCGCACAAGTTCAGATATTGATTCTCTTGTCAGAGATACACCGCTCAATGTTGTGCCAAAGATCCTCTCTTGCGGCTTTGGCTTCCTGACATCACGTGTCATTTTTACGGTCTTGTTCAAAAGTCGGGTACGTCCGTCCTTCATATTGGTCGCGGTAAGGATGCATTTCGTTGTGGTATTCCCGACCTCGACCGAGGCGACGATAAAGAACGGGATGAACTCTGCCATCTTCAGATCACCTTTTAGCCCTGCAGCAAGAATTGACTGACTTTCTGCGATCCTTGGCTTTGTACCAAATGTGCAGCTGAGTACGAATTTTATTGGGTTTTCCATGTTATCCGGGTTTTGATCATGCTTTAATGACCTTTTACTCTGTTCAGTTTCCACTGTATGCGGCGCAGCACACCGCGCAGGGTCTGTACCTCGCGACCTGTCAGTTCAGCCCTGCCAAGCATCCTTTGAAGCATGAGTTTTGTTTTATCTTCCTTATGCTCTCTGTATTCAATATCGCTTAAAACCTCTCCTATATGCTCATACAATAATTCGAGGTCAAAATGGTCAGCCAGATAGGTCATTCCAGCTTCCACATCGCAGAGCTCGTAGAGAACAACAGCGACCGCATGGGAAAGGTTCATGCTCGGATACTCAGGGCTTGTGGGGATATTCACAATGATATCGCACATCTGGAGCTCTTCGTTTCGAAGCCCATCATCCTCCCTTCCAAAAACAAGAGAGGTCGTTCCGCTTTTACCGCTCAGTTTTTCCTTGAGTTCCCGGGGAGAGAATGCAGGTATTCTCATGTGCTCGTTCTCGGTCTTTCCTGGGATCCCTGTCATGCCGGCCACCATGCTCGATCCTTTCAGAGCATCCGTGAATGAGAATTCTATCTTTGCGTTTTCTATTATGTCATATGCATGAACAGACATCAGGCGCGCAGATCTGTCAAGCTCGCACGGGTTCACCAGCACCAGCTCATTGAATCCGAAGTTCTTCATCGCTCGAGCCACGGATCCAACATTACCGCTGTATAATGGCTCAACAAGGACAACGCGAAAGGAAAGCGGCATATTCTCACGAATGATCTTTTTGGGATCATAATGCCTGTTCATCTCTTTTATTTTTCGCCTCAGCAAAGAAATGGAATTAATTTGTTGAAGTATGGGTAGTGTCCTGCATTTCATAATGTGATGCCTTTATATGTCAGGGACTTCACAATCATGTCTTTCCCTCTGGGAATCAGAGACGAGTTTTGTTAAATTATAATACTTTCACTCCACCCCCTCTCTTAAAGTATAAACAGGGGCAAATGATTTAGGAACACGGATCACACGGATGCACACGGATACGATCGATCCGTTTTTCGTGTTCAATCAAAAAGGAGAAAACAAAATGCTTCACGCCGAATCAACAGATAAAATCATCAATTTATTTTTCAAAGTCTATAACACACCTGGTTATGGGTTTTTGGAAAAGGTTTACGAAAATGCCCTTGTAATAGAATTAAAACGAGCAGAGTTTAATGTTTTGCAGCAACAAAATGTCAAAGTTTTCTATGAAAATCAGGTGGTAGGAGACTATTTCGCGGATATTATTGCTGACCAGGTGATCTTAGAGAGAATGACAGGAAAGAAAGATTTGAATCCGAAACCCCAAATCCGTGCGTATCCGTCGAATCCGTGTCATCTGTGTTCCCTTCGGTTTGATGAATAATATTTCATCAAACCAGACAACCACGCTCAAAACCCAGCCTCTTCTATATCCTGCTGTTGCGTCTGCGCCCTGTGTTTATGAAATCATCCCTCAACGAATCTAATTAATACAGAAGCAATCCATTTTAGGGGTAGAAGCCGGTGTCGAATCAATTTATTGATGCTTATTTATATAATCCAAGCGAATCATGACGCTATAGCCGAAAAATCAATCGATAGTATATTTCCGGATGAGCCACAGGGGACACGACTCTGTAAAAGGATGGGCTGATTCATACCATCTCATTTGCTTAAATGACATCAGTTTGAATGGCAGCAGTTGACACCGCTTTCCACTTTTAAGACAACATCGATGAAGCTCAGATATCATGCGACTTGAAATAAAAATATTTTAATTCTCAGTTTTGTTTAGGATTGCCAATGTCTATAAGGGATGGATTTGCCTCCTTAATTCCAGGATGGATGTGGAATGAGCCAATTTGCATTTCTGGGCAGCCATTTGTCTTGCCATCTCCTTCTTTTAATTCGGTCGCTGTAATTTCATTTCCGGTAGAACAGATACCAAATCCGTATCCCTTTCCTGTTTCTTTAAATCTATTCATTGCCTCATCGATTTTTTCTTTCACAATTTTCGTGTCACCTGATGCATCAGTCATGATTTATCCTCCTTATATTTCCCATTAAAATTTTTATTCAATGAGAATATATAAATTAATATATCCCCTAAACTATTTATGTTTCTTTTAACCAGATATATGCGATAAGTTTGATAAAAGCAGATAAGCTTTATTATGCTTTAGTTATATTCATTTTGTAGGTGGCATGTTGGAAAATGTATCAGTGGGAGCATGCTTGGATGGGAGGTAACAAAAAGCGATCTTGAACCTACCCAAAAAAGTTGATTAATGGCACTATTGAAAAAAGGAGGAGAGGACATTTCAACTGAATATCTTGGATATGTCAATCCGGACTATCTGCAGACCCTTGCTCTAAAAGTTAAGCCGCTTAAAGAACGCAGCTACGAATTAATGCATTTACAGACTGGGCACCGGGTTATTGACATAGGCTGTGGTTCTGGAATGGATACGATCACATTAGCTGAATTTGTTGGCCCTACCGGCAAGGTAATCGGAGTAGATACTGATACCCAGATGATCTTAACCGCTAACAACAAAGCAAAGGAAGCCGGGGTTGAGGATTGGGTTATACACGAGCATTATGACGCAATGTCACTTCCCTACGATTCTAACTACTTTGATTCCTGCCGTACTGAGCGTTTGTTCCAGCATGTCTTAAACCCTGAGAATGTCTTATCAGAGATGGTCAGGATTACCAGGCCAAAAGGATGGCTCGTAGCAGCAGATACAGACCATAGTACATTGAGTATAGACAATTCTGTTGTTGATATTGAGTGGAGAATGCGTCGCTTTCGCACAGACAAATTTAAAAGTGGCTATGTAGGCCGTCAATTGTATCGCTTATTTAAACAACAAAACCTTGCAGATATCATCGTTGAAATATTCCCGTTTTTTTCTACTGACTATGCCTTGACACGATATTTTGCTTTATTGGATGAAGCTGAGAGCGAGGCAATTACTACCGGTATTATCACTAAAGAAGAGCTACAACACTGGCACGCTAATCTTGAACAAGCTGATGAAAAGGGTGTGTTTTTTGCCAGTTTCACTATGATATTGGTTGCGGGTCGTAAGATCTTTTAAGTCCATATCCAGCCTGCAAGACTGCGCTTAATGTAAGTTATGTGCAGTTTTAGCAGTTAAGCCTTGAATAGTTCAATGAGCGCATAAACCATTACGCAAAAATCATAGGGATTCAAAAAATCAAAAAATATTACGCAGATGGGAGAACCCTGAAACTGGTCACATGCATGGCTCTCAGGAAGCGGGGGAGCGTCACCACGATAATGCCGGAGGAAGCAGGAAACTATCGGCGGTAGCAGCAGGGTATACGATAGAGGTTAAAGAAAGGCATTACGAGAAGGTAGGAGAGGATTTTGAACAGGTGCCTGAAAGCTACCGTAAATTCCACCCTGCATTTGTTGAGAATTGGTGACACATCGAGATCTGGGATAATGAAACGCAGCGGTCAAGAGCATCTTTTTCAGATGCGATACAACGAATATTAGAAACCTCGGATAGAGTTCAAGTGCAGCTATTGAAGGCGATAGATGGTTTGTGCATCTTTTAAAATATCACAAACTATCTTAACAATATTGATGTTAGTAGCAGACATGGATAAAATTATAAAGAAGAGTATGGAGAGAAAAGTAGCCTATTAATGGTCCCATTTGCAGGTGATTTTCAAGCGTGGAAATGCCTCTAAATACCAATGGGTTTTGTTGTAAAATCATTGTTCAGCATACGTGTATAAACTCAACTAACTAACCAGGTTTAATCCCAAATACGAATCATCATAAGCAAAGTATAAATCATACGGATACGATATTCTACAGTACAATGGGAGATACTCTATATCGTGACGAAGACTATTCGTATTCAAATTGACGATCAACTTTCGTTCTTGGTTGAAACTAAAGATGAACCAACAGACATATATGATGATAAAGGAAATTTACTTACAGAGCTTCCTCCAGGAGCAATGCCTACTGGAGCATTATTGGATATAGTTGAAAATATTAAACGTACGGTCGCCGCTGCGACTACAATTGTGTATAAGGGTCTCCTATCAGCTACTCATCCAGATGAACTCACTCTTGAATTTAGCATAGCTTTGAAAGGAGCTGCAGGCATTCCTGTAATTGTAAGCAATTCTGCTGAAGGAACTCTTAAAATCTCTACTACGTGGAAGAACCGTGGGAAAGAAGAGAAAGAAGCTGAAACGAGATGAATCAACGCTTAAGTATTGTCGAGGTACGAAGTGATAAAAATCAGTTCTTAGGCACTGGCTTCTTTACTTCCACAACAGAAGTTCTTACTTGCAGTCATGTAATTAAGGGCAGTGTCCTAATTTATACCGCATAATTAAATTTAAAAAATTCCTCCCAACCCCATTGATGATCTGCCAAACCTTCAATCATTCCAGGAGTCTCGCTTTTTGTCAACTTATCCATAAAATTCCAATAAAAATGAAAA
>JAPZAV010000176.1 GCA_027460465.1 Candidatus Methanoperedens sp.
TGAAATCTGCGGCAGCATGTCTCTACCTTACTTGCTTCTGAAAGTATCGAGCAGCATCCTCACGTCTCCCGGTGGATAACCCGAATAGCTCTTGCTGAAATAACCAAAAACCTCCACAGAATCCTCAAAAAAACTTTTGATCTTCATTCCCCATTCCTCTATATCCCTGCTCCTATCTTTTTCAACTTTTCCAAGGGTCCCCTTTATTTTATTCCTATCCCCTTCCCATCTAATATAGGTAAAATCAGTGGTTATGGTGTTCATCTGAGGCATCCATGGATGATCTATCAACGCAAGGGCGACCCCATTATCTCTCAGCAGATCATAAAATTTCTCATCCAGCCAATTTTTATTCCTGACTTCGACCGCAAATCGTCTTTCTGGCAGACCTGCCAAAAAATCCTTCAATATTTCGAACTTTTCAGATTTGAACGCGGAAGGGAACTGCATAAGCAGAGGCCCAAGTTTATCTCCCAGTATTGACATATGTTCAATAAAGATCTCAACTTCCTCTTTACAATCCTGCAGCATTTTCAGATGCGTTATTTTGCGCGGAAACTTGGCTGTAAAAATAAAATCATCTGGTACATCTTCTTTCCAGTTCCTCACAGTATCTCTGGATGGTATTCGATAAAATGTGTTGTTGATCTCAACAGTATCAAAATTCTTCACGTATTCATACAGCAGATCCTTTGACCCTGAGGGATAAAAATTCCCTATCCAGAAATCATAACTCCATCCCATAGTGCCTATATGCATTTCTTCCATCTCAATCACCCCCTTTGAATAATAACCAGTTGTTCTCACCTGCTTTCTTGAACTTTACGAGCACGTACCTTCCCTCCATCTTTTCCCCCTTGACTATGAACTCGATCTTATTCGCTTCCCAGATGATGGGCTCGTATAAACCTTTATCCCATATCTTCACAGTCCCGGCCCCATACTGTCCTTCAGGGATTGTCCCTTCAAATTTACGATATTCCAGCGGATGGTCTTCTACCTGCACAGCAAGCCTCCGGTCACCGCTTTTTTCTGGAACACCTTTAGGAACTGCCCAGCTCTTAAGCACCCCATCCCTTTCCAGTCTCAGATCGTAGTGGAGCCGGCGGGCATGGTGCTCCTGAACCACAAAGGATTTTCCCTTACCCTCTTCTTCCGACACAGGAGGCTCAGGTGTCCTGCTAAAATCCCGCCTGGCCGCATAGTCAGAAAGAGCCGGCCGTATCTGGTCGATCGTACATTCAAAAGGATTTTTGTCTTCCCTGAATCCTTTAAATACAGGAATACGAAGCTTTCCGTCATCTGTTATGGACTGATAACCCACCTCGCACACAAGTTCGGGCCTTAACCAGGTTATTTCCCTGTCCGTATCCACTCCAGTAAGTGTTTTTTGCTCCACTTTATATTTATCCAGGGACAGTTTTAGATTTTCCCCGTCTTCCTGTGAAAAGCCTGTGCCGACTTTGCCGATAAAGACCGGTACTGCCGCATCATATAATCCAAGGATCAATGATCCAAAGGTCTTCTCCCTGTTACCTTCACCTTTAGTATAGCCGAAAATGACACAATCACATGTCTTTTCCTGCTTTATTTTCAGCCAGTAATTGCTCCTTTTTCCCGGTTCATATGAACTTTGCTTCTTCTTAGCCATTATACCTTCAAGACCTTTTCCCAGGGCGGCCTGATAATAGGCTTCCCCGGTCTTTTCAACAAATATAGAAAGGACAACGAATTTTCCTTCTTTCACACTATTCTTCAATATCCTCTTTCTCTCCATAAGAGGAATATCCAGAAGCTCCTCCCCATCCTTTTCCAGGATATCAAATATTATATAAGTAGCTGGAAATTTGCCAGACATATACGCGACCTCGTCCGGTTCGGTATTCTGTCTCCTCTGGTTGAGGATCTGGAAGTCAGCTTTTCCATCCTTCATAACAATTATTTCCCCGTCCAGTACCGTATCGCGGGTCAGATCATTCAGTTCTGAAAGTTCGGGAAAACTTCCTGTCAATTCCTTATGGTTTCGGCTCCTGATACTGAGCTCTTCCTTAACATAACTGATAGCCCTTATGCCGTCCCATTTTACTTCAAAGATCCAGTCGTCAGAAGAAAATGGCGCATCTGCCGGATGGGCAAGCATCGGTTTATATTGTTTCATTTGGCAAGCTGTTTAATCGTCTCTTGAAGGGCAACCATCAATTCCTTGACTTCCTCTTTCTTTGGTACCTGGGCAACGAAGATCTCCCCCTTCATCTTCATTTGTATGAGCTTTTCTATCCTCTCTCTGTAACCATCCCTGTACTCAGTTATATCAAATTCTCCGGAAAGTTCCTTTATTATCTTCCCGGCCAGTTCCATCTCGTTTTTTGAAGGATTTTTGAGTTTTGTAAGCTCTTCCAATTCAACGGGGTTAGTAACCTCATTAGCATAATGCAGGGTTGTCAGGATTAAAGCCCCCTTATAAGCATATACAATTGCAGGATATTCCTTGGTCCTCAATGTGACCTTCCCCAGTCCTGCTTTTCCCTCTTGCCGGATCACGGTCATCAACAAACTGTAGGCTTCTTCGCTTCTATCAGGGACAAGGATATATGACTTTTCAAAATATACCGGGTCGATGGAAAGCAAACTGATAAATTTATCGAGTTTGATCCTCTCGTCCGATTCGGGTCTTATGGCGTCCAGTTCCTCTTTCTTGAAAACAATGAACTCATTCTTTCGAATTTCGTATCCCTTTACGGTATCTTTCCAATCGATTACTTTCTCGTCTCTAATGCAGACCCTTTCGTATTTTAAGGGCTGCCCATCAACATTGTGCAATAGCCTGAATGAAAATGACTGATCACGGATCATGGTATAGAGCTTGACAGGGACATTGACAAGCCCGATCGTGATACTGCCGCTCCAGATTGACCTGCTGGACGGTTTGGCTGTGCTTTTTTCCTTTGCCATTTAATTCACTTCCAGTGACTGTTTATTTTCCATTAACCCCTCCCATGGATCGCTCTTCCTTTTCAGGATAGTAAATATGTTGAACTCCTCAGGTCTTAATCCTTTCTTGAGTTCATTCCATTCAAGAGGTGTAGATACTGTTGCTTTCGGGGCAGCTCTCAGGCTGTAGGGAGCTATCATTGTCTTCCCCCTGGTATTCTGCAGGTAATCTATAAAGATCGTTCCAGGGTCTCTGGAGTTCCTGAATTCCGATACAACAAGCTCAGATTCTCTTGCCAGGAACTTCCCGAACTGATGAACGAATTCTCTTGTCTGCCTGAAATTATAACTTTGAATAATGGGCAGGACAATATGCAGTCCTTTTTTCCCCGAGGTTTTGACAAATGATTTGAAGTTGAGTTCATCCAGTTTTTCTTTCAATGAAAGGGCGATTTCTATGACATCATCAAAGGAACAGGGAGGTTCGGGATCTATATCAAATAACAAAAGATCAGGTGTCTCATAATTATCGATCGTTGAAAGGGTGATGTTTATCTCAAGGGCTGCCAGATTCGCAAGCCATATCAGTGTATCCAGATCATTGCATACGATAAAGTTAATCTCGCGCTGTGCTGTCTCCGAGTATTTGTTGAAAGTTTCAACCCATGGTGGTATGCCAGGCGGCGCATCCTTTTCATAAAATCCTTCTTTGTCAATTCCATCTGGATATCTGTTCATGACTATTGCCCTGTTCTTCAGGAACTTAAGCATCCGGGGAGCGATACTGATGTAATATTTGATGATGTCGGATTTTTCCAACCCCAACTCAGGATACAGTACCTTCTCCAGATTTGTGAATGATACTCTGGTGAGTTCGTCTATCATGATCACCTTTTCAATATGCGGGAATATTAAAGAATTATTTGCAGCAACCTTAATATTTATCCTGGCTCTCATTCCTGTACCTTTTCTTGTTCAAGTATTGAAAGTGTCTCTGAGAATTTCTATCAACTTCTGCCTGAAACTTGCACATCCATCTCTTTCGGCTTCATAGCATCGCGCCTCAGTTGCTTTCTGATCCTATCCAGTGCGGCTCGGTACCGGCAGGTTCATCAGGCATTTTGTGCACAGAAGCTTTTTTAGATCTTAACACCGTCAAAGGTAGCGAATTTGCACTCACCACCCCTCCACAAAAGCAGGATGAAACCTCCTGCAGCTCTCATGCTCCTCTCCCACCTTCTCGTAATACCGTTCCTTGACCGCCATAGTATACCCTGCTGCAACAGCAGACAGCTTCCTGCTCCCTCCTGCATTGTCATTATGTTTCTTACCTGCTTCATTCAGAGCCATGCAGGTAACAAGATGCCCGGGATGCTCCTCTCCTGACCTGGTTGTTTATGTAACAATATCAGGACGTGAAAGTAAGCATCTGGCAATTAAAGCTGTGATATTATGCGGGAAACATGAACCATGCGCCCTAATATAGTTACTAAAGATGAGGCAATCAGCTCTACAACAGGCATGCATTGAATGGATTCATTCGAGTATTAAGATTCAACGTCGAAATCGTCGATTCATAATATTTAAAAATGGTGATGACATAGTAGGACCAGTAAAGAAAGTAATATGGAGCACAAATCAAATAAAGAACAGCAATCCGAACGCGATAGACATAATTATATGGGTGTTGGTATTGCAATCGGCGTAGGACTCGGCGCAGCCATCGGAGTGGCATTGGGCAACGTACCTGTATGGACGGCAGTGGGAGCAGCTATTGGTGTGGCGATTGGAGCCGTATTCGCACATTTCATGTAATTCCTCCCTTTTTCTTTTCTATTTCTTTCCTGAGGTATAGAAAAATAGCATTATGATACTTCAACAGCATAGGGGAAACTCTCTGTTATAAGCTGCCCATTAGCGTATCGTATACCCACTACTACAGAGCATGGGGCCACTCCGGAAGGCCAGTCTTCGTCTGCAGGCCAATCATTTTATCAGGATCCGGGCAAACAAGAAGAATTCTTTTCCCGTTTGTGCAATCGCAATGGAATAAGCTCTTTTATCAGCTTCCCGGGCATTCGATCTCTCAGGCCTGCAGGAGATCTCCATCTGGATCCTGTCAGGTACTGGCTGAAATCATAACCCGGATGTGAAAGAATGCAACTCACGGATTACACAATGTATGAATTAGCTGGCTGCCTGCAATCTCCACTCTACCCACCTCAAAATAACCCCTGATGAAACAGATAAACTT
Source organism: Candidatus Methanoperedens sp. (assembly GCA_027460465.1). GTDB lineage: Archaea > Halobacteriota > Methanosarcinia > Methanosarcinales > Methanoperedenaceae > Methanoperedens. The sequence goes on from JAPZAV010000176.1 coordinate 5,186, forward strand.
ATATGGTGAACCTATCAATTGGTAACCACAAGCGGAAGACTATAAATGGTAAAAGCTTAAAGATGGGAGGAGAAGATATAATCATCACTGAACCTGAAATAAAACGGGAAGACATACTTATCCTGGATGATGAACATTTCAATACGAATAACGTATGCATAGTTACTGGCTCAGGAAGCGGGATTGGGAGGGCTTTGGCCATTGCTACAGCAGCGAATGATCTGCTGATCGTTGGTCTGGATATCAACGAAGAGGAATCGAGAAAAACCCAAAAAATAGTTCAAGAGATGGATGGCCAGATGATTTTCATCAAAACCGACCTCACTCAGGACGAGGATATAGAGAATGCCATAAAGGAAGCATCCCGGCTTGGTACAATTAAATATCTGGCCAATATAGCGGGGATTCAACATATAGATTCGCTGGAAAATTTTCCAATGGAAAAATATGATCTTATGCAGAGGATAATGCTCAGAGCCCCGTTTTATCTTTCTAAATTGACCATCCCGCACATGAAGAAAAGCAGTGACGGGACTGGAGTAATTGGTAACATGGCCTCGATACATGCACATATCTGTACGTTAAACAAGCCTGCTTATAATATCACCAAGTTCGGGATGAGGGCTCTAACCCAATCTATAGCCGCTGAAGGTGAAGGCAAGATTCGCTCCTTTTCAGTGAGTACTGGTTTTGTTAAAACTCCTCTTACCCTCAGGCAGATTCCTGCTCAGGCAAAACAGAGAGGCATTACTCAGGAGGACGTGGTGAGGGATGTTATGATGGGCGCTTCACGAATCAAGGAGATGATGTCTCCCATTGAGGTGGCCAACATGTTCATTTTTGGTTTCTCCCGATTTGCCAGATATCTTGTAGGGGGAGATCTTCTTTTTGATGGGGGAGTGGTACTTACATATTAAAGGAAGTGCCTGTGCCCTATCTTAAAACAAGAATGTTAGAGATTTATTACGAAATATCAGGTCAAGGAGAACCGATTGTTTTTATTGGAGGATTAACCAGTACCGTTCTCAGCTGGAAATATCAACAAAAAGAATTGCAAAAATACCATCAGGTAGTTCTTTTTGATAATAGAGGTAGTGGTCGTACCAGGATCCTCAGGCCAGAGAAGCTCAGTATGGAATTGTTTGCCAATGATGTTCATCATCTTTTGAAAGGGTTAGGAATAAAGAAGGCTCACATACTCGGAGCTTCTATGGGGGGAATGATTGCCCAGGTCTTTGCCCATTCCTACCCCGAGTGCTGCATATCGTTGATTCTTTGCTGTACAACTTGTGGTTTGGAAACTGGCGTAAAGGCACAGCCAGAAATAGTTCAGATAATGCTCGATCGTGATGGAATCACTGAAGAAGAGGCTGAAAGGCGAGCGCTGCAGGCAGTTGCACACCCATCTTCTTTCCAAAAACGAAAAGAACTCCTGGAATTCTATCTGCAGACAAAACTATCTTTTCCGCATCCTGCTGAAGAAATCGCCAGAAGAAATGAAGCTATACGTACCTTCGATTTCTGCAATAAATTACAGGAAATAAAAGTCCCCACACTCATTATGCATGGAGCAGAGGACCGATTGGTGCCAGCAGGCAACGCTGAAATCCTGGCCCAGCGCATTCCCAACGCCGAGCTAATCCTTATACAGAATAGCGCTCATATTTTTTTCATTGAAAAGTTTGAAGAATTTAATATGTGCCTTTTGGATTTTATGTGCAGGCATACCGCTGTTGAAAAAGGGTAATGAAACAATTGTGCAAATCTTGAATCAATAAACATATTGTAAACTATTGCAATAGTATGAGTTCAAGCAAATGACACCCACTTCTTCACTGCAGAGCTTTCTGAATATTGATAATTCTTCTTAAGAGTCTTCAGACTGCCTCTTGAAGACCAGGCTTGCGATAACTCCCGGGTCTATCGTAATTGCTTGGATTTCACTCCCCTCGTTAAGTATCACGAAAGAGATAGTAGAAGAGGCCAGCGGCGGTCTAAACGTAGCCGTTGAAGTACCCGTTCCATCCGGGTTCACTTTATAGGTGCATGCTACAGAGGTGAGGGTCTCTAAACCTGAAGGGCTGTTAAAGTCCTCCTTCAGGGAACAACCACCATTTCCATCAAAGGTGCTGAGACCGACTGCGACGGCCGGCCCAACCCCAATTATAGTTCCTGACCCGGAAAAGCCCCATGTGCCTTCAATACTTTTATTTGTAAATTGTTTATGAGCATATGCGCCGGATAAGATGCTTGCCAGGACCAAAAGGATAGCAGTTCTTCTTCCATTCAATTCTATGTTCATACTTTTTAACCTCCATTATTTCCTTAATAATTAGTGAGGTATCAGCTTATTTATAATTTACCCCAGAGCATTCACATGAGTATTATAACTATACTTATAATTATTTTTTAGAAGCGATAAATATATACGGTAAAAAGCTGTATCTTGATTAAACTCTCAAAATAAGGTGGAGTGGGTTTATTAATCGATATGAATACTATGAATGTAATACAAAGATCCAAAAATAGAGAAAGCTCTGAATTGTTCAATAAGGTTGAGCATTTAGATAATCTGTTTCTCTTCTCCACAGCTATCCTGTTCTCATTGACTGATATCTTAAGTACGATTCTATGCATTGAAAAAAATGGTTATGGATACGAGGGAAATGTCTTTATCCGAGAAATCATACACAGTACAGGGGTATTGGGATTTGTGATCGTTAAATTTTGCCTGGCATTATTTGCTCTCCTCATCACATATTCAATAATAGAGCATAGAAATTTTTTTGGATGGAAATACGTCAAAATGTTCTACGGGATTTATGTCGGTTCAATAATCAGCAGCATTTTCGTGACAGTATCGAATTTGTCTGTGATATACGCCGGAAGTTCTCTGTATTTCCTGAATTTAGATCCTTATCAAATAGCAGTTATCCTGCTGTTCACAGCTCCTCTGACGGGATTCTTTCTTGACACGATAAATAATCAAAAAAAAACTTTGCGACCACAGAATTATGCTGACATACGATAACCCTGGATTCTTGAAATTCTGTTTTGTGTTCTTTTTTATAGGCAGCATACTCAACCTGTACTTTGGTCTCTATACATCAGATAGGGAACATATCGTAAACGGGATACTTCTCGGGATAGTGTCGATCGGGCTATGGCAGTTAAAAAAACTCGTAGCATTGCGCCTGAAAATGAGCACATTGACCCGGTAAAACATCACAAGCTATTTAATGTACATTCTCCATTAAGGTTTGCCTTTGCCATCAGAATATGAATAAAGATCAAATGATAGAGTAGTGATTATCGGAGGAAATTAAATTGGCAAGAATGCATACACGGAGAAAGGGGCAGTCCGGATCAAAAAAGCCCCATAGAAAAGAACCACCTTCATGGTCTAACACCAATAAAGAAGAGATCGAGAAAGCACTCGTCCAGCTTGCGAACCAGGGAAAATCCTCAAGCGAAATCGGGATGATATTAAGAGATCGCTATGGAGTCCCTGACACTTCCATGGTCACAGGTAAAAAGATACTTGCTATGATGAAAGAGAAAAATGTGTCTCCCTCGGTTCCTGAAGACCTTCGCAATATCATAGTAAAGGTACTTGAGCTCAAGAAACACCTTGACAGGAATCCCAAAGATGTTCATAACAAGCGTTCTCTGAACAATATGGTATCAAAAATCAGGCGGCTTGAAAAATACTATCGCAGAGAGGGAGTGCTTCCTGCAGACTGGAAGTATTCTATTGAGAGGGCAGAGATGCTGATCTCAAGATAGGTCAATGGTTGGATCAGAGCGCCTTACTGAACTTGAGGCATTGAGCAAAAAGGTGGCAGATGCCATTTCAGAGCATGGTTTCATCAGACTCATATCGCACAATGATGCTGATGGATTATCTGCAGCCGGGATCATGTGCAATGCACTCAACAGGCAGCAGATTCTTTTTCATGCAACCATCGTAAGTCAGTTTGACCTGTCCACAGTTGAGATGATTGAAAAGACCTCTCAGGAGGCTGTGATCCTGTGCGACATGGGCTCAGGACAGGCAGAACTGGCTTCAAAGATACGGAATGCAATAATAATCGACCACCATAAGCCCACAGGAAAACTGGAGCAGGTTCATTTCAATCCTCATCTTGTCGGGATCGACGGCTCGTCTGAAATGTGCGCTTCCTGTGGAGCGTATATGGTGGCAAGGCAGATGGGAGATAATACCGACCTTGCAGGTCTGGCGATCGCGGGAGCCATGGGCGATAAGCAGCCTATGGAAGGTGCGAACAGGTTCATTCTGGACGAGGCTGTTCAAAAAAAAGTCGTGACCGTCAGAAAAGGACTGAAGGCAGGGGACGGGACAATCGAAGAACTGCTGGAGTACGGCACAGATCCGTATCTGGATATAACTGGCGATAGAGAGAAGATCAGATCATTCGTTGACGCATTAGACATAAAAGGGAGGATAAAAGACCTCACTGAAGAGCAGCTCATCAGATTAACTTCTGTGCTCGTCCTCAAGCTTGCAAAGCAGGGAAGTATTTCTGCGATCAATTCGTTGATAGGGGATATCTATACCCTGAACAGGGAAGTTGTATCCAATATCTTTGATCTAATAAACATATTGAATGCCTGCGGAAAGGAGGATAAGCATGGCCTGGGGATCGCGGTCTGCATGCGAGATGCATCTGTTCTCGATGAGGCACAGGCAACTGCACGCGAGCATCAGCGTACATTGATCAATGTACTGAAGAAAGCAGAGAAAGAGGTTAAATCAAAGCCGAACATAAGATTTCTCATACTGGACGATGCAAGTGGCACAGGCATAGTCGCAGGGACGATGACACGTTATCTTTATCCTGATAAACCTTTTATTACGCTTAATGAAGTAGAGGATAAGATCAAGGTCTCTGCCAGAGGAACAAGAAAGCTTGTTACTGCAGGACTTGACCTTGCAGCAGCGATGCGGGAAGCATCGGCTCAGGTCGGCGGCAGCGGAGGAGGACATGATATCGCATCCGGTGCGACCATACCCAGAGGTACAGCAATGAAATTCATCGATTTAGTGGATTCAATAGTTGAAAAACAGCTCAGGGGAAAACATGATGAAGATAAAAGGGAAGCTGATCTTCAGAAGTGATAGCGCTGTCGATATCATTGCTCGATCGCTGGCACCGGACAATGTGGCAGAGATAGAAACTTCTGTTGATGAGAATTCTGCCACAGTCGTATTCAGGGCGGATAAGATCGGCACAATGCTTTCATCCATTGATGACTACCTGATGAATGCAAAGATCGCAGGCGATATACTAAATTCAAAAAAAGTTCAGATAAATGAGGAGAATTCATGATTCATACAACGCATATACTTTTCGGGGTATTTTTGATCTTTGCATCATTTGAAGGCTATCCTTCATCGATAGCGTACATTCCTTTTATTTATGCAATCAGTTCATCAGCCCTCGGTGCGTTGTTTCCTGATATAGATCATCCGAATGGATATCTCAGCAGGGGAAACTGGAGATTGATCTCTCTGTCTGTAAGGAAAACAACCTCGCATAGAGGATGGACCCACAGTATTTCTGGTGCCGTGTTCTTTTCGGTCATCGCAGGCGCTGTGATCTGGTATTATAACGCAGATCTTTTATATGCAGTCCCTTTCTTCATAGGATATATCTCTCATTTAATGAGCGATAGCCTGAATCCAACAGGTGTGAACTGGTTATGGCCGATCACCAGGAAAAAGTTCAGGATCAACCTGATAAAGACCGGTTCAAAGCAAGAATCAATATTTCAATCGGGGATTTCTTTCGGGATCTCTGGAATAATTGCATATGATGTGATGTTCAATGCCGGCATGTTATTGAATGCAATCAGGCAGATGATATGAACTCCTGTTTGAGCTCTGAGGATCATATCTCTATGCATGTACTTATTTCTTCAAGCGCCTTTGCGTACACTCCTGTTTTATTAAGATAAGCCGAAAGCTTGAGAGGGCGATTGCCTCCTGGATGATATACGATGACAGCACTGGGCGAGCACTGGTGAACCATGTTCAAAAGCCCATCCACGTCCATGTGGTCGCTGATATTGATCGTGGGGAACTTATAGTCGCGTCTGCCTGTCAGGATGAATTTCTTTGCTGCTTTAAGTCCCTGTATTTCAGAAGGCGTGGCGACTCTGATCCCGCAATCATTATCCAGATCAACAAGAGTACCTGCGTTTTCCATCAGTCCCCGTGTCAGGGCGAGCGAAACAGGGTCCATTCCGATCGCTCCATCATAACCTGATTCCCGCATTAACTTCACTGCGCGCTGGGCTTTCCCGAAGGCATAGGCGCCGAATGCAAGATCATCGTGCTCTTCCACTGCCTCCCTGAACGCTTCGATATCGTCCTTGAACCTGCAATTCGGATCTCCGGGGTCGCCGTAGTTTGCTTCTGTGACAAGGCAATCGCATTCAGGCAGATCTTTTGCATTTTTCACATCGCCTGTGATCAGAATCTTTGTCCCTACTTCATTTTCCCAGAAGAATGCTGTGGAGCCAATGGTGTGGTGGGTCGGAAACGTTTTCACATCAACTCCGCAGATATCGATCGTCTCCCCGATCTTGAAGGTCCTGCCAGCATAATCCCTGCAATAGAGTATCTCAAGAGCCCGTGCAGTTTCTTCAGAGCAGACTGCTTTTTCTGAAAGCATGGCTGATCTGCCATTATGATCTGAATGGGCATGGGTTATCAGATAAGAATCAGGCTCAGCAGACCGTGAGTTCGTGGTGTCTATTGCAAACGCGAGCCTTTTTCCTGCATTAAAGGTAAGGGATACATGGGGCTTGAACCCCCTGCCTGTCCTGTGCCGCAGAGGCAGCACCCCGAGATCAAATAAGGGTTTCAAATACCCCTCATTATTTCAGGGCTGCGTTCAGATCTGCCTCAAGGACATTTCCCCGTGTCACGCCTGTATAGCGCTTGAAGACCGAGCCATCCCTTTCGATGATCAGCGTGGGCACGGCATGTATCGTGAATTTTGAGGCAAGTTCATAATTTGTATCCACGTCAACTTTCTTGAACTCCACTTTGTCCCCGAATTTTTTCTTCAGCTCATCGATGATCGGGTCCTGCATCTTGCATGGCCCGCACCATTCTGCAAAAAAATCCATCAAAACAACTTTACTCATTTAACTTTTTCCTCCTTGGGTAACAGATTCCACACGATTTACATTTTTCTTTCATCTGGTTCTTTTTGTTTTGCTTTTCCCGAGACATGTACTTACCTGCTACAAATCCTAAATATAGTGTCATAGCATAAAATAGTTGCCTTATATCGCCAGAACAGCATTAATACCTCGTATTCCTGATGATCTGCTCTATGTCATGGTATGTATTGATGTTCATGAATGTCCTTAACCCGGGATCGATTTTCCTGATCTCTTCCACAGGAACATAATTGACGTTCAATTTGAATATCGGAGCAAGGATAATGGTTTCACCTTTTTCAACCGCTTTTTTTGTTTCTCTCAGCATGGGTTTGCGTTTATAGACCGCATGCAGTGGCTCAAGAAAACCGTCGTCCCAGCGCGGAATTGCAGCATCGTGGTGTTCACTTTTTTCAAAAAGCATCGTCACAACATTTTCATTGATAAAAGGCATGTCGCATGCCGCGATGAAACAGAGATCATCTTCGCATGCTTCAAGCCCTGAAAGGATGCCTGCAAGAGGACCAACGTTCTTATAGGTGTCGTATGCGAATCTGCACCCGGGCAGAAAGGATTCCAGCATTTTGCCCTGTGCTTCGTCGCGCACTGATACAATGATGGTGTCCACGACGTTCTTCAGTTTCTCTATGACCAGAACGATCAAAGGTCTGCCTTTGATGTCTATCAGGGCTTTTTCCCTGTATCCCAGGCGGCTCCCCATACCGCCAGCGAGGATAAGAGCGCAATGTCCCATGATCAAATATGTCCTGCCTCTTTCATGCTGAAGTGCCGCCCATCCCCGATTATGACATGGTCAAGTACATTGATCCCTATGATCTTTCCGGTCTCGACAAGTTTCCTTGTTATCTCGATATCCTCTCTGCTCGGTGAGGGATCGCCTGAAGGATGATTATGCGTCACTATAATATGGGCAGCTGATACTGCCAGAGCAGTCTTGAAAACCTCTCTTGGATGAACTATATTGGCGTTGAGAGAGCCTATGGAAATAGTCTCTTCCTTGATAATCTGGTTCTTGGTATCAAGGCATAGCTCTATGAAATTCTCTTTTTTCTGCTCCCTCATTCTCGGGTAGATCCGTCTGTAGACATCTTCTGGAGAGTTGATTTTGGGTTTTTCCTCTTCAATGAAAGATTCAAGCCTTCGCGCAATCTCAAAACATGCTGCGATCTGCGCAGCCTTGCTTTCTTTGATCCCGTGTATCCTGGTCAATTGATCGAGACTTGTTGTGGAAAGCTGTTTTAAGTTGTATTCTGATAATATCCTCTGGGAGAGGTTTATCACATTCTCCTGTTTTGTACCCGTCCTGAGGATGATCGCAAGGAGTTCAGAATCGCTCAATGCAGAAGGTCCGTTCTTCACGAGTCTCTCCCTCGGTCTCTCCTCTTTTTTCATGTCAAGTATCCTGAGCTTATATTCCTCCATAGACCCAGACATTATTTTTATAGATTAAAATCTTTCTGGACAGAGAGAACAGTAAAACTATTATTTGATATCAGCATAAACTGGGTGCATGGAAAATGTAGAAATTGTTCTGGAAGCAGATGGGAAAGAAATTCCAATGAATGAATTTGTCAAGAAAATCATGTGCGGAATGATCACAGGGTCTATTCAGGCCCTTCATGGTGTGAAAAAAGAATGGAAAACTATCAATATCAATCTCAAGCGATAGAAAAATTAGAAAGGAAGAATCAAAGCTTTTCCAGCTTCTCTATTCCAACCTTCTTTACAAACGGCTTATTGATCTTATCCGGCATCCATGCTGGTTTATTCTTGGGAGCACTGATGGTTTCTTTCCATGCTTTGAATATGTGAATCTTCTTTGTGCCTCGCTCTCTCAGTCTGATCTCTACAGGGCTACTTTTGGTTCCCCCTATCCTGTTTGCGGCTTTAAGGGCAGCCTGACGTGGCTGGCGTCCGGTAAATACACCATCCTCAGAGCCATTCTTATGCCGTAAGATAAAATTTTTTATTTCTGTCATATCTCTCAACTTCTCCTCGTAGCATTTTATGCCACGGTCTCCTTATTGACATTATCCCATTATAAAGCTTATTTACATGATAAAACATGTTAGTTCTCTATTGCGATTTAATATGCATTGATTATTAAAATGAATAATATATTTACATGAATTTTCTAAAGCAAAAACTACTTAAATCATAGATATTAATGTAATTAATGGAAGGGTTAAACATAACTCAAGGAGGTAACAAAATGAAGATCGTAAAAGTAAAGAAAATCGTAAGAGGAAGCTGCAAGTGTCATTCATCCTGCGTGTGAGAGATAACAATTAAGATATTCTTTTTTGCTATTTCACCACTTCAAACCCGGCATTAGTCCACTCCATAATTCCGCCTTTCATGTTGTAAACTTCCTTAAAATCATTACTTATCAGTATTTCACTTGCCCTGGTGCTGCGAACTCCTGTTCTGCAGTACACCAGTATCTTTCTGTCCCTGGGTATCTCATCGAGCCTATTATTCAATTCCTGCACCGGGACAAGAACTGATCCGTTTATATGCCCTGTCTCGTATTCTTCCAGGGTGCGAACATCAAGGATAAATACTTCACCTCTATCTATCATTCCCTTTCCCTCCTGGACTGTGATATCAATGAACTGTGCTTTATCCGAACGATCAGCGGGTCCGGTACATCCGGACACTGCAGTCAGCAGCAAGAGCGCAAGTACAGCAGAGAAGATGTGCATCCTCATATCATTATCACCTGTTAATCACTTAATCACAAGCAGTTATATAGACGCTCAAACTAAAATATGCGCCATGTCAGGAAATACCTTTGGTACCCTGTTTCGGATAATGACCTGGGGCGAGAGCCACGGCCCTGCTGTGGGTGTGGTCATAGATGGCTGTCCTGCAGGTCTCAGGCTCGGAGAAGAGGATATCCAGAAGGAACTTGACAGGCGCCGTCCAGGTCAGAGCGAGATAACCACACCCAGGAAAGAAGAGGATAAAGTGGAGATCCTCTCAGGGATATTTCAGGGAAAGACCACAGGTACGCCGATATCCACAATGGTCAGAAACAGGGACGTTGATCCTGGAAAATACGAATCATTGCGCAGCATTCCCCGCCCGGGGCATGCTGATATCACATATGAGATGAAATACGGGTTCAGAGACTGGCGCGGAGGCGGCAGGTCATCAGCGCGAGAGACCACAGGTCGGGTGGCGGCAGGTGCGATCGCAAAAAAGATCCTGGCTTTATACGGGATCGAGATACTTGGCCACGTGGTTGAGCTCGGAGGGATCAGGGCAGGATCTGTAAGTATAGAAGATATCCGCAAAAATACGGAAAAAAACCCTGTGAGATGCGCGGATCCTGATGCTGCTGTGGAAATGGCCGCGATGATCCATGCTGTGAGAAGCGAGGGCGACAGCACAGGCGGGATAGTCGAGATAATAAGCACTGGCATGCCTGCAGGTATTGGAGAGCCTGTGTTCGAAAAGCTCGGCGCAGAGCTTGCGCATGCACTGATGAGCATAGGAGCAGTAAAAGGAGTAGAGATAGGCGCTGGTTTTAAGTCTGCGCTCATGAAAGGAAGCGAGATGAACGACCCGATCGCGATCTGTGATGGGAAGCTCAGGATGCTTTCCAACAAAGCGGGCGGGATCCTTGGAGGAATCAGCAGCGGTGAGCCTGTTATATGCAGGATCGCAGTGAAACCCACTCCTTCGATCTCAAAAGAGCAGCATTCTGTTGACCTGAGAATTATGAAAGATACTAAAATAAAAATACAGGGACGTCATGATCCCTCGATTCCTCCCAGGATAGTCCCGGTCGCTGAAGCCATGGTTGCGCTTGTACTTGTTGATCAGATGATGATGGGTGGATTCATAAATCGGAGTAGAATAAATGAAGTTCGATCCTGAAGAAATCAAGGAAGCAGCAAAGAGAGACTTTGATGCTGCATGGCAGGAAGGGAAAAAATATGTTTCAGGCAGAGGAATCAATGAACAGTACCCTCGCATCTCACTGAGATACGGCAAACCGCATCCTGTTTTTGAAACAGTCCAGCGCCTGCGCGAGGCATATATGAGGCTCGGTTTTGAAGAGTGCATGAACCCGATCATCGTGGAGGACAGGGATATTCACAGGCAGTTCGGGTACGAGGCGCTCGCCGTTCTTGACAGGTGCTTCTATATAGGGGGTCTTCCAAGACCGAATGTCGGAATTTCGGACGAGAGAATAACTGAGATAAAAAGCATCCTTGGAAACCTGGATGATGAGAGTGTGGAAAAGATAAGGCAGATCCTTCATTCTTATAAAAAAGGCGAGATCGAAGGGGATGACCTGGTGCCTGAGATCTCATCTGAACTTGAGGTCTCAGATGCAAGGGTGGCTTTGATGATAGACCGCGTATTCCCTGAATTCAAGTCCCTTGTCCCGGTTTGCTCCCAGAACACGCTTCGAAGCCATATGACCTCAGGCTGGTTCATCAGCCTTGGTGAGATGTGCGATTATAGCACTGTTCCTCTGAAGCTTTTCTCTGTAGATAGATGCTTCAGGCGAGAGCAGGCAGAGGATGCCACCAGGCTCATGGCTTATTATTCAGCGTCCTGTGTGATAATGGACGAGAACGTGAGCATCGAGGACGGGAAAGCAGTAGCAGCGGGCTTGCTTTCGCAGTTCGGTTTCTCGAATTTCATTTTCAGACCTGATGATAAGAGGAGCAAGTATTATGTGCCTGATACCCAGACCGAGGTATTTGCATATCATCCTGAACTTGTGGGCTCGAAGACAAAGTACAGGGACGGATGGGTCGAGGTTGCGACGTTCGGCATTTACTCGCCTCTTGCGCTTGCGCAGTACAATATCCCTTATCCTGTGATGAACCTGGGCATGGGTGTGGAGCGGCTTGCGATGATACTGCATGATTCCACAGATGTACGCGCTCTCACGTACCCTCAGTTCCAGTACAGGACAGACCGGGTGATGTCTGACAGCGAGATAGCTGGCATGATATATGCGGATGAGGTTCCGGCGACAGAAACCGGGAATGAGATACAGAAGGCCATAGTTGTTGCCTGCGAAAAATATGGGAATACGCAGAGCCCGTGCGAGTTCGTTGCGTGGGATGGGCAGCTTTTTGACAGGAATATCAGGGTGAAAGTTGTCGAACCGGAGGAGAACACAAAGCTCTGCGGCCCTGCTGCGATGAACGAGATCGTCTGCTACAGGAACGATATCCTGGGACTTCCGCGAACATCGAGATGGGACGAGGTGTTCAAGAACGGTGTAAGTACAGGGATAAGATATATTGATGCGTTTGCAGCGCGATGCGCTAAGGAGATAGAGGAGGCAGTACGAAATGGCACAGGCTCTGAGACCAGGGTGAGGATCATCAAGGTGCCTTCTGAGATAAATATCAGGATAGATCCGATCGCGCAGAGGTATATCACGGGATTGAAGAAAAAGATCGATACACGAGGACCTGTTTTCACAACGGTCAGGATGGAAATAATATGAAGCAGACAGGATACGCCTGTGCCTTTGGTGCAGGTACGATAATCAATGCGATAGCCACATGGAAAGGAGCGGCTTTTGGCATTGACCTGAAAACAGAGGCAGAGGTCATATTGACAGATTCAAAAAAGATCCAGGGGTATATGGAAGAGGGAGGAGACACCACCCTGATCGAGAGGTGCGTTGAACTCACACTTGCGCGATTTGGCTCAAAATATGGTGCAAAGGTCTCCACAAAAAGTGAGATACCGATAGCAAGCGGTCTTAAAAGCTCAAGCGCAGCAGCGAATGCGACAGTGCTCGCAACGCTCGATGCGATCGGTGAGAAACTTGAGCCTTTAGAAGCCATAAAGATCGGGGTCCAGGCAGCACTCGATTCGAAAGTAACGATCACAGGCGCGTTCGATGATGCATGTGCCTCGATGCTTGGTGGTTTTGTGATAACGGATAACAGAAAAATGGAGCTTATCAAACGTGAAGAGAGAGACTCAGAGGTGCTCATTCTTGCGCCGGACAGAAAGGTGTTCACCTCTGCCGCGAATGTGACGCGCTCAAGGCTGATAGGGCGGTGGGTAGAGCTTGCCTATAAAGAAGCGCTGGAAGGCAATTATGAGAAGTCCATGACCCTGAATGGCTTTTTATACTGTGCAGCACTGGGTTTCAGCACAGAGCCGATGATGGCAGCGCTTGAGGTGGGTATCAAAGGCACAAGCCTCTCCGGCACAGGACCTGCATACACAGCGCTCGGCAGTACCGAGCTTCTGGATAAACTTGAGCCAGTATGGCGAAATATGGGCGGAAAAGTGATAAGGACGAAGGTGAATAATACGGGTGGAAAAACATGCCGCTGAAAGAGGTCAGAGCAAAGATAGAGAAGCTTGACATTCAGATACTCAATCTTATCGAGCAGAGAACTGCTCTGGCAAAGGACGTGCTTGAGGCAAAGAAAGCAGAGGGCAAGCTGATCAATGATGAAGATCAGAACAGAGTGGTACTCGACCGGGTTTTGAACGCTGCCACAGAGAAAGGACTTGATGGTGAGTCTGTAAAGAGGGTTTTTGATATCCTTATCAAAATGAATATCGAGAGGCAGCATGAGCTGAGCGGGGAAGGAAACCTGCCCTGATAAATAGACTTATCATTTCCTGGGCAAGAATAGAAATTATGTTCACAGTAATAACGGGCGCACAGTTCGGAGATGAAGGAAAGGGTAAGATCGTGGATATGATGGCATCGCAGTATGACATCGTTGCCCGATTCCAGGGAGGGGACAATGCGGGACATACCGTCGTGGCTGAAGGAAAAACGTATAAACTGCATCTCATCCCTTCTGGCGTGCTCTTCGATGCCCGCCTGCTCATAGGTCCCGGTACTGTGATGAACCCTAAGATCCTGATGGAAGAGATCGCAATGCTTGCAGAGAACGGGGTGGAGGTGACGCCGCAAAAGCTTGGTATTGATGCCAAGACGAGCATCATTATGCCATATCACATAGCGCTTGACAGCCTGCGCGAGTCAAGGCGCACGGTCAAGATAGGTACCACGAACAGGGGGATAGGTTTTGCCTATGTGGACAAAGTGGGGCGGGATGAGATACAGATGTCTGACATTGCTGAAAAGAACAGGTTGATCAAAAGGCTTGAAGAGATAGCACCCCAGAAAGAGGCAGCAATAAAAGAACTTGGAGGGGACCCAGGGGTTGCGAGAAGCGGAATTGAAGAATATCTGGAAATAGGGAAGAAATTAAAGCCTTACATAACCGATGTTTCAAAGGAAATAAATCAGGCATTAAAAAGTGGAAAAAAGGTGCTCGCTGAAGGGGCGCAGGGAACGCATCTCGACATAATACACGGGACTCAGAAATTCGTCACATCCTCAAGCACGGTTGCAGGTTCTGCATGCTCGGGGCTCGGGGTGGGTCCGACGAAAGTGGATAGGGTCATCGGGGTCATCAAGGCATATATCACCCGCGTGGGCGAGGGACCTCTCCCTACAGAGCAGAAAAATGAGGTTGGAGAGCACCTGCGCGATATGGGAGGGGAGTTCGGCACCACCACAGGAAGACCGAGAAGATGCGGCTGGTTTGATGTGCCTCTTGCCAGGAAATCCATCAACCTCAATGGATATTCAAGCATGGCACTGACAAAGCTCGATGTTCTCACAGGTCTTGACCCTCTGAAGCTGTGCCTTGAGTACTCACTGAAAGGGAAGGTGATCGATTATCCGCCTGAGCTTTCTGATGAGCTGGCAGGATGCGAGCCTGTTTATCTTGATCTTCCGGGATGGAATGAAGATATCTCTGATGCAAGAGATTTCTCTGATCTTCCTGACAATGCCAGGCTTTATATCGAGCTTGTCGAAGAACTGATAGGAATGGAGATAGAATATGTTTCAGTCGGGCCGGGCAGAGTGCAGACTTTCGTGAAATGAAGCCTGTACATTTATTGTTTCACCAAAATCAAGGACGACGAATTTCTCTGCATCAATTCCATGGTCTTTAAGAGCCTGCTCCAGCTGCAGAATTGGAGTATCGATCCCTTCATCGCTCAAATGAAAAGTTCCTATATGGATTCCTATACTGAGATCCGGTTTCAGGATTTCATGGACTCTCACTGCATCTTCAGGGTTCAAATGCACAGGGCTCATGAACCACCGCGGCTCGTAGGCACCGATCGGAATCAAAGCTACCTCAATTTCCTGAAATCTCTCATGGATCTGTTCAAAGAATTTCCCAAAGCCGGTATCACCCGCAAAATAAATCTGACCCTGCGAACTTTCGATCACAAATCCTCCCCAGAGGCTCTTATCTATATCGGAGAAAATTTTTTATCCAGTGCTTTGAGAGTCGGTATATCCATATGGTCGTAATGGTTATGGCTTATCAGCACGACATCCACGGGAGGAAGATCCTGGAATCTGAGCCCCGGAGCACGCACGCGTTTAGGTCCCACAAAACTGATCGGGCCTGCGCGGTCTGACCAGATCGGGTCTGTGAGAATATTCATCCCGTCCACCTGGATCAGGAGAGTAGAATGATTGATAAAAGTCACCCTTAATCCATTCCTGATCACATGATCCGGAGGTAAATAGCCGGGCTCTGAATCTATCCATCCAGGCCAGTCTGCTTTTTTCCTGTTGAAGATCCATTTCAGAAGATCTATGATTCCACCGTGCTGGCTCTCCATGTTTCTGAATCGAGTGCCATCGTGGATGGACGGGCTGTTTATTGATCTCGATACTGCCATAAGTTATCAAACCTTCCAGTTGAAGTTCAACAATCTTTTTTTGCTGAATTTTTATCCATCGTGAAATAATGTTCATCCAATCAATAGAAATCGATGAACAAAAATCTTTCCCTGTGAAAATACTTTGATTGATGGAATGAACCGCCAGAAGATGGAACTTCGACTTGGCAGGTTTTGCTGCTGATGGATCACATGGTGTTCGCCCCAAAATACAGGGGAAAGATCCTGACCTGAGATGTCGCAATGATAACTGAGGGCATACTCTGCAAAACATGCAAAGAACTGAATATAAAGATAATAGAGATCGCAGTAAATTCTGACCATGTCCATATATTCTTCAAATATCGTCCAAAGTATCCGCTCAGTTTTATCGCTAAAAGACTGAAAGGCAGGACAAGCAGAATACTCAGGAAGGAATTTCCGCATCTCAAAGAATGGTGCGGCGAGCACATGTGGGCGCCAGGAAGCGCCGGGAACGGATGGGATGTTGTGAGCAAATACATTGAAACACAGGATGTTCATCATGCTAAAAACGTTAGCTACAGGCCTCGTACTTAAGTCCGGCGTTTGTGACTGAATACAATAAGTGTTGTGTGCATCCATAAGAATAGCTAAAACCAATATATAGTTAACCGCTAAACTTATAGTAAAAAGATATATACTATAAGTAATATATACATCTTCATGGGAAAAGACTGGAGAATAATACAAAGAAGGGGACAGCTTAGGATTTATCAGAAAGATGAAAGAGATTTTAAAATGAAATTCAAACTTTCACTTTTGAATCTTATCCTTCAGCTTCAAGATGTAGGGAAAGCATGCAAAATCATGTCGATTCCAGTGACTACGGCTTATAGGTGGATAAATATCTGGAATGAGGATGGGAAAGAAGGATTAAAAAAAGAACAAGGAAAAGGAGGCGGAAAACCATCAAAAATGAGTGAAGAACAATTTAAAAAACTTGAGAATATTTTAAGGGAAGAGAAGGAATGGTGGATAACCAAAGAAGTGAGAATACTCATAAAAGAAAGATTTGATATAGAGTATTCAGAGGATCAGGTCGTAAGAATACTCAAAAAATTCAAAATGAATCATTCTAAGCCGTTCCCTCATGATTATAGAAAACCTGACAATGCAAAAGAACTCTTGGATAATCAGCTAAAATTACTTTTTGAATTGCTGGAAAAAGAAAAAATACCAAAGGATAAAGTAGCAATTGGATTTTTAGATGAAGCCAGTCCTCAAACCACTGCAAATACTGTGAGGGTTTGGAGTTTTGGCAAACCGAAAATTAAGAAAAATACGACTAAAATGAGGGCAAACACTATAGGCTATTATGCTATCCTGGGAAATAGTAAAGAAGGATTCTTACAAAATTCTAAAAAAGAAAGCATAAGAGACTTTCTAATTGAGATCAAAAAAGCAAATGAAGAATATAAAGCTATAGTGGTAGTGATAGATAATTTTCCATCCCATAAGAGTACGATCGTGAAAGATACTGCGAAAACGTTGGGCATTCACCTTGTTTTTCTACCTCCATATTCACCTGATATTAACCCTATAGAGTACATATGGAAAAGCGTAAAAAGAGTACTTTCTTTGTCTTTTGTTAAAACGGAAGATGAATTGAAAAACCTAATTCAATCTAATTTTAAAACTTTTTCGAAGAGTTTAAGTTTTGCACTTGGATGGATTGGATTGTTCCTGTTTGGTACAAATTATTATCATATGTTATGCGGGTAACTATAATAATTATAGAACTGAATACGGGCACGGTATGTAAAGATTAATATTCAACAAGATTCGTCATAGAACTTAATGAGTATTTGGGTATGCTATGAGACGAAAGAGGTTTTACGTGACACTATAACAAACCTTATGAACTTTTAAAGAATCGTTTAAAGAGAGGTAATTTATGAACCCGGTTCCGCTGTCTAAAAAACAAGAAGATAAAATCATATCAAATTTAGATTCAGCTATTCAAGAAAATTACGAAGTTTTTACTTATTTAATTAACAGACGTAACTATTAAGTTACATTCATTATTTTTGATTTCAATCAAACCCACGCCAAACTGGGTAGCAATATCAATTTCATCTGAGGAAAAATTGTTATTATACCTTTTCTTATATGCAAGATAACATCTATGAGCATACAGTGAATAAGCAAAAGCCTGTCCAATCGCCTTTAAGAAAGGTGCTTTTTCTTCTTTAACTTCAATTGCAACCAATTCTCCTCCTGCTTCAAAGTCTCCGCTTGTTTCTCTTAGCCCCATAACGTCCACTTTACCAAGTTTTGTTCCAACCTGTTGCTTTACAACATGGCAACCAAAACGCTGTTTGATAAAATCTTCGATTGAATTATATAATTTTGCTTCTAATCCCATTCTTAATCAATCCTCGCGATAATAGAAAAGAGCACAGAAGAAGATTAAAATAAATATGCCTCCAAAACAATGGATTTTCAATCATAAAAATCATCTTATATTTCGAGTATCTTTTTTATCTTTTGATTTACTTCTTTCCTTAGTTCTTGATTCAGTTCTCCAATCTCGCCTACAATTAAATCTTCCAATACAGTTGCGATTTTATCTAACTTTACGACCGAAGCCACTTTCAGTCCCGCATTTTTAAAAGCAGAATGCTTCTTTGTTATTAAAACATCTACCTCAGAAGGTTCAGATGGTATTTTTGAGGAAATAAATGCCATGATTACATCTTTATCGCCTTCGTATAGCACTAAAGCTGGTCTAAGCTTTGCAGCGGTTAAATCAGTAAATGGAAAGGGCACAAGCACTATTTTTCCTTTCATTTATATCTGACCTTTAAATCTGCTATTTTATAAATATCTGGCTCATTCTCAAGGAAACTTGATAATGACTTTTCGGAAAGCTTCATCAACGAAACGATTTCTTTTTCGTATAAAAGCTCATCAACCTTTTTCGAAATCTCAATTACATACCGCTTTATATCCCTTAATTCTGTTTCTAAATTCATCATGTTTATAACATCTTTACGATACGCATATATAAAAACATGATTGAGAGGTCATTCAAGGATAATTCACGCCTGTGTTATTTTCGTGCCACTTCTTGTCTATTATGCCTTCGCAACCAAATAAGCGATAGATGCCCTCATACATCCGTGCGTGGATGCCCCCGACCTCGGTCTGGGGTCGTGACTGGCGTGCACAGGAAAGAAAGAACAAAAAACATAACAACATAACATGTATGAAGCTATTGAAATGAAAATATATGGGTTAATGGAGGATAAGTTACCCATTCCAGAATCAAAATCAAACCGCAAAACTGCTTACTGCAAAATCTGCGAAAGAAACGGGACCAGGTCAGAAAATCCTCTTTATGCTTTATGTTAAACCCAAAGTATTTAAAATTCCATTCATATTCTAAATATCATGGGAGTACTTTCCAGAGACGTCTACATGGTTGCGGGCGGTGTCACTAAGTTCGCAAAAGCGCACCCGGATAAGACATTCCAGGTGATGGTAAAGGAAGCGTTTGACAGCGCAATAAAAGATATGCCTGAGTTCGAAGCTCTAAAAGAGAAGCTCATGGAGACGCATGAGCTTGGAGGTGTCGGCTCTTATTTTTCAGATCACTTCACACGGCAGCTCATGGCAGGTATAATGGCACATGAATACATTGGCTTATGTCCTGCCCCGGGTGTCAGGGTAGAAGGAGGAGGGGCGACTGGAGGTCTGTGCGTTCAGGAAGGGGTAAGGGCGGTTGCCTCGGGCGATCTTGAGCTCTGTGTCTGCTATGGTTTTGAAACCATGTCCAGGCTTCCGACCTGGATGGGCAATTATATCATCTCCAAAGCCTCTGACCAGAGGAGGAACTGCGACCTTGGAGGGTTTTACACCATGTTCTATGCGCTCATGGCTGACAGGTACATGAGCGAGTTCGGCACCACTCGAGAGCAGCTTGCCAGGATCTCGGTCAAGAACCACATGAATGCGCTCCACAATCCTTATTCTCAGTACCCCAAGAAATTAAGGGTCGAGGATGTTCTGAACTCAGAACCGATAGCCACTCCTTTTACTGCCCTGGATATCTGTACGATGAGCGATGGTGCTGCCGTGTTGATCCTTGCCTCGCATGATATTGCGCACAGGTTGACAGATAGACCTGTGAAAATAATAGGAATGGGTGCAGGGACTGACAGTATGGCGATGGAAGATAGACCGAGACGAAAGGTACCTGTTTTTCCATGGGAGGATAAGGAACTTATCAGATATTATGATAGTTTATTATATCCTGATGTCCACTCATTCAATGCAGGAAGGGTAGCGGCGAAAAAAGCTTATAGCCAGGCAGGGATCACCGACCCTCTTGACCAGCTGGACTTCCTGGAAATACATGATGCATTCACCATGTCAGAAGCTCAGACCTACGAAGACCTGGGGCTGTGCCCATGCGGTGATTCAGGCAAATTCATTGATAAAGGTTATGCGTTCATGGATAACATTGATTATGGATTTGAGCTTCCTGAAAAAGGAAAGCTTCCCGTGAACCCATCAGGCGGGCTTCTCGCATGCGGTCATCCAATAGGAGCCACGGGCATAATGCAGGCAGTATTTTCCTTATGGCAGCTTCAGCACAGGATCGAGGAGAAATTCGGGGACGATGCTCTGCAGATAAAGGACGCAAAACGAGGCGGGTTCCACAGCCATGCAGGCACCGGTACTTATATAACATTAACACTGGCTGAGAGGGCGTGGTAGGATGAAACGTCAAGTCAGAAGATTCGAGAAATACAGGGATGTGATGAACGAAGTGCTGAAAGGAAGCGGAGTTGCAATTTACTCAGGCGGGAAAAAAGAAATCGTAATAAAAAAAATACACGAATCTTTTGATTACATTGAAAGCCATGCACAGGATACTCCTTATTTCATGGCACTTGCAGATGGAAAGCTCATGGGTTCAAAGTGCTCACGGTGCGGCCGTGCATATGCGACTCCGCATGCATACTGCTCTGAATGCGGCACCGGAACAGATTGGTTCGATCTGCCGGAGGGAGGAAAAATACACTGCCACAGCGTGAGCAAGTACGGAGGAGGAAGATTTTTGAAACAGGCGCCTTTCTCACTGATCCTGGTAAAATTCGAAAACGTGGACAGCTACCTGATGGCAGAGTACATTCCAGAAGAGATCCTTGAGCTCAAGAGGATGAAAAAGGAAAAAGAGAAAACAGGAGCAGATTCCGCAAGCGATGCTGAATATAATAAAAAGATATGGGAGGTTTATTATAAAATAAAAAACGGGACAAGAGTAAAGCCAAAGTTCAGGCGGGATCCGCATTTCGATGTAAGGGACGTCTACTTTGTTCCAGTGGAGTGATCCATATGAAATTCGGGGATATGGAACTTTACATCCTGAGTGATGGTACACTTACAGAGGACGGCGGGGGTATTTTTGAATATTATCCAAAAAATATATGGGCAAGCTATGAAGTGGACGGGATGACTCCTTATAGAACAGATGAACATAACAATATCCTGGCGGCTGCAAACTGTCTTCTGATCAGGCATCCTGAAGGAAATGTCCTGGTTGAGACCGGGGTTCATGACAAGACCCTGAACTATGTAAAATACCATAATATCGTCAAGAACCCCTCATTGATGGAAAGCATGAAATCTGCTGGATTCAAACCATCTGACATTGATATCGTGATAAACAGCCATCTCAATCCTGACCATGTGGGCTGGAATACTGTGATCGAAGATGGAAGATTGAAACCCACTTTTGAGAACGCAAAATATGTAATACAGAAAAAAGAGTTCAGGAAAGCGATGGATCCTGGTTTTGAGCTGAAGAACGACTATTTCAGCGCAGAGGAAGATGTCTTACCTCTGGAAGGATCAGGCACTCTTGAACTTGTGGAAGGAGAAAAAGAGATATTTCCAGGGATTTCTGTCATACCAACGCCAGGGCATACCTCAGGTCATCAGTCAGTGATGATACGGGCTGAAAGAACAATGCTCTATGCTGCAGACATGGCAGCCCTGGTGATGCATCAGGAAAAGCCCAGGTGCAAGATGGCATTTGATGCTCTGGGCAGAGAGGAATGCTGGCGTACCAAGAAGAAATTGCTCTACGACAGAGCTGCAGAGAACAGCTGGTATACGTATTTCTATCATGAAACATCTTTTTCAGTCGGAATAATTCATAAGATCACAAACACCAGGGGCGAGATGGAAGGCAGGGTGGAAAAGGTGGAGATTCTCTGAATCCTCACCTCCAGCCGTACTCGTAGTATCTGTTCTTGTCGAATGGGAGATCAATGCTTTTTATCTCAGAGAGGTTATCAAGTCCGTTCATCATGATCTTTCGCGCTGAGACCGTGTAGAGCACGTCATCCATATACAATGACCTTCGCACCGCGCCTGGCGAGTTCCAGTAATATTGCATCTCCTCGTAGTCATCCAGATGCGATATCCTGCCCTTGAGCTCGAATCCCTTCAGCGTGAGCCCGAACACATATGCACCCTGCCACACTCGCTGCATATAGTACCCGTACCTGCTGTTGTACTGTTCCTTCTCCAGCACTTCCCTGATCGGGATCACAAGCAGATTCTTCTTTTTATCAAACAGGAATGCTTTGTGGTCTCTTAATGCCTCAGAATCCGTGCCAGCCTTACCTATCTCATATGTATCGAGCTGTTTTGGATTTTTTACATCGGAAACATCGAACAGCGAAAGCTTCACACCTTTGATTGATACGCCTCCCCATTCATTTTCTCCTGTTTCTTTGCCAACGCCGATCACATGATTTTCATCGTATGGATGCAGGTAGTCAGAAAAGCCAGGTATCTTCAGTTCGCCCAGTATCTTCGGGTTCCTGGCATCCGAGAGGTCTATCACGAACAGAGGATCTATCCGCTTGAAAGTCACCATGTAAAGCCTGTTCCCGATGAACCGGGTGGAATATATCCTTTCATCAGGCGCTATTTCTTCCAGCTTTCCTGCGATGCCGAGGTCTTTATCCATCACATAAACATTGTTGTACTGCACAGATCCTTTATTACGTGTCCAGAACTGGGACGTTGTAGCGACCCTGAAAAAATCATTCGATTCGTCCATTGAGAACTGGTTCAGCAGACTGCCTGGTACCTCACCTCTTGTTCTGTACTGGATATCTCCATTATTGATCCCGATCTTCTGTACTACCGTCTTTTCTCTTTCCTGTGCAAGTTTTATCTCATACTCCTCGATCGCCTTTTCCACATTTTTGTTGTACTCCAGTTTCTCATTTTCACTCATGCGGTTATAGGTGTCTTCCAGGATAGAGGAGATCTTGTCCCATTTCTCATATGAATCAAGATTACTGTCCTTGATGGCTTTTATCTTATCCTGTGCATCTTTTGGTAAAAGCGGCACGACCACCTTGAAGAAACGCTCCTCTCGCTGTTCTTCATAGTATCTGAAAGGAAGGTTCTTTCGATATGTTATGTAGATGTTGTTCTCAGAAACATACAGGTTATCAGAGTAGCCCATCATGAACACCTTTGCATCCATCTTCAGCGATTTCATGCTGATAGAAGCGATCGTGTGGAACACATAATTCTGCTCCGGATTATCAAAATAATACACATCTGGCGCCAGGATCTTTGTCTGCCCCTGCCTGATCACCGGAACATCAACGACATCGCTGTAGTAATACACATTGTCCTTTACGATGAAATAAATGTAGTCGCCGATCATCCTTGACCTGAAATAATTACCATTGATGCTGAAATTCGCTATCTGCTCTGGTTTTTCCCTGTCCGTGATATCATACACCAGCGCCACTGTCTCCGGAGTGTATCTTGGCACCGGCCTGTATTCGTATTCAGGGTAGATATAGACCTGATTGTCATCCTCAGTGAACACGATGAGCCTGTCACCGTTCACGAACATATCACTTGGTCTTCCTTTTATCGCTGATTCAGAAAGCGTCTTTGCACCTGATGCAGGGAATGCATCTATGATCACAAGTTTATTCTGCGCCAGTACATAGATATATTTGCCATCGTTCTTTACAAAATCAGCTTCATCAACACCTTCCACCTGTACATTCGTTTTTGAATAATCCAGTGTCCCTGAACCGCCCATCCCTTCTTGCACTGCTTTTGGTGCAGGTGCGTTGGCTACGGCCGGCACAGCCATAGGCGAGCCGCCGACCATAGAATCTCTGAATGGATATAATGGATATATTACATCATATCTGCCGGCATTCGATTGAGCAGCTTTAAGGAATTCCAGGATCTCCCTGGTCGATGAGAATTTTTTCAAGCTCTGGGAAGCCTCCTGTTGAGAGTTTTTTGTGGCGTTACTGAAGATTTTATCTATGCCCGATGTATCATCTTCGGATCGAACACAACCGCTCAATGCGGTTGCGCCTGCAATTAATAGGATAACAGCCAGAATAATCATTTTCTTGATCATTTTACATCACCTTGTTTGATAGATGGGCAGTAATGCATATAAAATTATCTTTAACTTCGAATTAAATTGAAGTTATAATAGAGCAGTAATCTACATCTACTGCCTCTGCATTCCATGAGTTTCATGCAGATTGATGCTCTGATCGCGCGGCTGAAAGAACAATACCCGCCCGGCAAGTTCGGTTCCCGCGATCCCTTCCATGTGCTCATAGCCACCGTACTTTCTCAGCGCACCCGCGATGAGGTGACTGACAGGGCTGCTGATAAATTATTTTCAAAATACCGCACGCCAGAGGAGCTGGCATGTGCTGATGTCAGGGATATTGAAAATCTGATACGCGAGGTTGGATTTTACCGCGTCAAAGCTCTGAGGGTAAAGGAGATCGCTCGAATAATAAACAATGATTACGGGGGCAAGGTACCTGCCGATATTGAAGCCCTCCTGATGCTGCCTGGTGTGGGGAGAAAGACAGCGAACTGCGTATTGGTTTATGGATTTGGAAAAGATGAGATCGCAGTTGATACCCATGTTCACAGGATCTCGAACAGGCTTGGACTGGTGAGCACAAAGACCCCTGAAGAGACTGAAGAGGAACTTCGCAGGGTCATTCCGGAAAGACACTGGAAGTATGTCAACGAACTCTTTGTGAGGTTCGGTCAGGACATATGCAGACCTGCAGGCAGGAAATGCGATCAATGTCCTGTATCAGAGCTCTGCCCGGATAAAAGGAAAAAGCAGTGATGAACGCATTAGTGGATTTCGAAAATCATCGGAATATCCATTAATATTAAATCCCCGGCGACAGTACTTTCCCGGAGCAGCAATATTCCAGAGCCGTGCTGATGGGGGGATCTGAAGACGTGCGCTTATAGGCACGGAGGGGTAGCTAATCAGTTCGGTTGTTGTTCTGGCGGCATAGGTGAGGTTATGCTAGAACTCTAATCCCTGAATATCATGTATTGATGTATAGATAATTTGATTAGATGTAGATTGTAGAGTCATTAAATATAAATCTTAAGCAAAAAATAAAGAATAGTGATTTAAATTGAAAGCAAGAAATTTCAAAAAAAATTGGACTGAATCACCTATCAAAGATATCCTTCAAGAACTAAAGGAAGGGCTGCAGAAGAGGTACGGAAGCAAGCTCAAAAGGATAATGCTATTTGGATCGTATGCGAGGGGCGAGCAAAGAAGCGACTCCGATGTAGACGTAGCTATAATCCTTGAAGATTTCTCCCATGCCTGTGCTGAGATCGAACGAACTGCTGACATTGTTTCCTCAATTTCTTTGAAATTCGATACGCTCATTTCTCTTGTCCCAATAAAGGAAGAGGACTGGTACAAAAGGAAGACTTCTCTGGTATCAAATATCAGGCGCGATGGGGTGGCGATATGAACGAGGAAATTGATGCGCTTTTGAAGAAAGCTCTGGACAGCATCAAAGGTGCCAGGCTTTTGTTTGATGATGAACTATACGGATTTGCAGTTTCAAGAGCCTACTATGCCATATTCTATCTGGTAAGCGCGGTGCTCGTGACCAAGAGTCTTAGTTTTTCAAAGCATCAGGCTGTGGTTGCTGCATTTGGTCAGCATTTCGTCAAGACCGGAATCTTCGAGCAGAAATTCCATCGGTATTTCGTAGAAGCTTTTGAACAGAGGCAGATAGGGGATTATGAACCGATGGAAGAGATAACACAGGAAACGGCAAAGAAGAATATTGAGAGGGCCATTGAATTTTTGAATGTTGTTAAAGAGTATCTTGAGAACAAGAAATGACCCGGTAAATACTCCAGGCAATAAATTGAAACTGCAGCATAATTATTACAGTCCAATTATTAATATCCCGGCGCCGATACGTTCCCGGAGCAGCAATATTCCAGCAGAGCCGTGCTGATGGGGTGGGCTCGGATCTGAGGACGGGGCGCTCATGGGCGCGAGGTGTCCTGGCGCCTGCTGAGGGGCTGGTGGGGCATGCAAAAGATGTCTGATCCTGCGGAGGGCGCCCGCGGCCTGGAGATGCAATTTTATCAGGCGCGGTTTTTGATGTGGGGTAGGGCATATCGGCGCCGGGGGATTAATATTTAAGGAGTGATGAAACTCAATTATAACTAAAAGAGAAACTCTCAGCTTTTCCCACCCTTCATCACCCCACCCCCTGCTCCCACCCGCGCCGTTCATAACCGGTACGATCCTGTCCAGCAGAGGTTAGCTCTCAACCTCTTTCTTATGCCATACTTTTTCTGATCTCCAGGGTGAACGGAGAAAGGTCTTCGATCAAAGCATGGTCGGAAATGAGAGCGCGCACAGCGGGTGATAGTTTTATATACTGAACTTGCGTTTAATATATTGAACGGTGGTTCATTTGATTGAACTGTTCAAAAAATATGTACATTGGAAGATCCTGGCCCATTTTATGGAAAACCCGAATACCACTTTCCATATAAAACAGCTTGCGAGGATCATTGAGGTAAGTCCTGCCAGCGTGAGCAGTGCTGTTAAATCTTTCGAGAAAGAAGGACTGCTTCTAAAGGAAGAAAAGGGACTGGCTCACCTCTACAGGCTGAATGCAGATAATAGTGTGGTCGCACCACTTAAAAAAGCATATGGCATCGCTTTAGTGCTTTCATCAAGACCTGAAGAAAAATTCCTCGAGGTAGACCCGCATATCATTTCCCTTGCCCTTTTTGGAAGTTATGCAGAAGGAAGCTATGATGAAAAAAGCGATATAGACTTTCTGGCAGTAACTCCCGCCAGAAAAGAAAACCTCATAAGCACTGCAAAAAGACTGGAAGAAGAACTGAAAAAAGAGGTAAGCATATCGGTATTCAAATTATCTGAATGGAGAACCATGGCAAAAAAAGGTGATGCATTCTACAAAAGGATTGTGGAGAATCACATCCTGCTATACGGGAGCGGATTAAAATGAAGCTTGATGAGTGTTTCCAGAAAGGTCTGCTGAAGAGAATATCGCCTGATATGGTGAATGCCGATCGTTCCATCAAGCTTTCCATTGAAAATATAGAAGACGCTGCTGAGAATTTCTCCATACATCGCTACAGGGTTGTGGTGATCTTGAGTTATACAGCCATGTTTCATGCAGCACGAGCGATCCTTTTCAGGGATGGTATAAAAGAGCGCAGCCATGAATGTATCCCTGTTTATATTGTAGAAAAGTATCCAGAACTGGAGACTTTAGCAAATATTCTTGATTCATACAGAAGATTCAGGCACGATGCGATCTATGGACTTGATTTTGCCAAAGATGAGAAAGAGGCACGAGCTTCCCTGGAAACTTCAAAAGAATTTCTGGAAAAAATAAAGATTTTCATAGATAAGGAAAATGATATCAATGCGAAAACCGGGTAAGAATCGTGAAAATCAATATGTCTCCTATCCTTTCCCGCCCCTCACCACCGCCCCCATCGCCACAGCCTGCTCCACCCGCACCAGATCCTTCATATCAAGCAATCTCATCTCCTTGTTCCTCTCGCCAGCCGTCCTGAATCTATATCAGCGCGCCGCCTCCCGCACACACAGGCCCCCTCTGGGCGGCGGGGCATACAAAGATGGCTGAGCTTGCGGAGGGGGACGGCGGCAAGGAGCTGCGAGTTCTATCTGGCGCGGTTTTTGATGCAGGGGGGCTGCCCTGGGCATATCGGCGCCTGGGGATTAATATTTAAGGAGTGATGAAACTCAATTATAGCTAAAAAAGAAACTCTCAACATTTCCCACCCTTCATCACCCCACAGCCTGCTCCACCCACGCCAGATCCTTCATGATCAGCACGATCTTATCCCGGCGTGGGTAGCTCTCAACCGAATTCTTTAGCAGCATCGAAAAAATGCTTGAAGATGTTGATGCATTTCTTATATTTCTTTCCACTGCCGCAGGGTTAGTCTTTTGTCAGTCCTGTCGTTTATGAAGATGCGGCATTGTTCATCTGTGGCTCAGTTATGCGAGGGGAGGGATTCGAACCCTCGAACCACTACTGGATTGGACCCTAAATCCAACGCCTTTGACCTGGCTGGGCTACCCTCGCAAAAGGCGTATTCGCTGGTGAGCGTTGAGATGAAACTTATCGCATAAAGCTTTGATGTTCCGGAATAATCAGTGTGCGATGAAAGGAGTTTATGTTCTGATCCTGAGGCTTGATGCAGAAACAGAAATCAGGATCGGAAAAATCGGGAATATTCCTTTTCTGAAAGGCTATTATGCCTATATCGGATCTGCACAGGGTTCAGGAGGGTTCAGGCGTGTGACCAGGCATTTTGATGTGGCTTCAGGCAAAAACCGGACGAAGAGGTGGCATATAGATCATCTTCTGCCGCATTCTGCTGTGGAATATGCTGTACTTCTCCCGGCATGCGAGGATATCGAATGCGCTGTTGCAAGAACAATCGGGCAATCCTTATGTGAGATCCCTGGTTTTGGGAGCACAGACTGCGGCTGCTCAACCCATCTTTTCTTTGCAGAAAAGGATCCCAGAGACATAATTATCAGGGCGGGCAGCAGGTTCATTGAAAACGAAAGTATCATAATAAACCCGCACATGTAAGGAGGAACATGGACATCGGAATCATAGGCGCTTCTGGATACACTGGCGGAGAGCTTCTGCGTTTGCTCGCCGTGCACCCTGATGCGGATGTTGTTGCAGCGACATCGCGCAGCAAAAAGGGAAAAAAGATAGGGGATGAACATGCTCATCTCAGGAAGATATATGATCTTGAGTTCGAAGATCTGAGCACAGAGGAAGTGGCGTCCCGCTCGGACATTGTTTTCACAGCCGTGCCTCACGGCACCGCGATGCAGGTCGTACCCGCGCTTCTTGATGCAGGCGTGAAGGTGGTAGACCTGAGTGCTGATTACCGCCTTGACCATGAGGTTTTCGAGAAGGTTTACGGTATAAAGCATACAGACCCCAGAGAAGCGGTTTACGGTATACCTGAGCTTCATCCTGAGGTCTCAAAACAGGCGTTCATCGCAAATCCAGGCTGCTATCCAACAGGAGCATCGCTTGCAGCAGCCCCTCTGGCAGATGCCGGGCTTATCGAGCTTGCGGTCTTTGATTCAAAAAGCGGCATATCAGGAGCAGGGGCAGAGCCGTCCGAGGTATCGCATTATCCCAACATGGCAGAGAACATTCAGGCATACAAGCTCACTGCACACCGCCACCGCGCAGAGATAGTTCAGGAACTCAGGCGCCTGGATGGTGATCTGAAAAGTATCAGCTTTACTCCGCATGTCATTCCCAGCGTGCGCGGCATTCTCACCACAGCACACATCTTTGTCAAAAAGGAATTGAGCCAGGAAAAAGTCAGAGATCTGTTCCGTGACTTCTATCAGGATAAACCTTTTATCAGGTTGATCGAAGGCATCCCGATGCTTACCAGCGTTCGCGGCTCGAATTTCTGCGATATAGGTTTTGAGATAGAAAAGGATGGCAACAGGATAGTTATAATATCAGCGATAGACAATCTTGTTAAAGGAGCATCAGGTCAGGCAATCCAGAACATGAACCTTATGTTCGGTCTTGATGAGACCTCGGGTCTCTGGACTCCGGGTACTGCTCCATGAGGTAAAATATGAAAATCAGAGATGTAATGAATAGTGACGTGATCACCTGCACACCGGATGACCCTGTGAGTCATCTTGCAGATCTTTTCAAAGAACACCATATCAGCGGTGCGCCTGTTGTTGAGAAAGAGAAAGTGGTGGGAATTGTATCTGAAACGGATCTGCTCAAATTGTTCAAGACCCCTGAATTCTCGGACGAGCTGTTGCTACCAAGCCCCCTTGAGGTCATCGAGATACCTCTTAGAAACCTTGTCAGGCTTGAGGAAATCAAGAAATCAATTGAAAATGTTAAATCGAAGCCTGTGCGGCATATCATGAAAAAGACCGTTTATTCGATATCCCCTGATGCAAGTTTAGAAGAAGGTTCTGACAGGATGGTGAGGCATAAGGTTAACAGACTGCCTGTCATCGAGAATGGAAAGCTGGTAGGGATCGTGGCAAGGAGCGATATAATCAGAGGTCTCTCTTCTTCACAGGAATAGACATGAGGTTTATTGAAGGGGGAATCTGTGCAGTAAAAGGGGTAAAAGCGAACGGGATCAAGCAGGGAAGGAACGGTCTTGCGGTAATCGTTGTCGAGGCAGAAAGTCTTGCGACCGCAGGCGTATTTACAAGGAACAGGGTGATCGCTGCTCCTCTCATTATTACAAGGAAGGCTCTTGAAAAAGGGGATTTAAAGGCAGTTATAGCCAACAGCGGATGTGCAAACGCGTTCACAGGTGAAAAAGGACTGCTTGATGCACAGTGGATGGCAGGGATACTTGCGCAAAAGCTGAACTGCGGACCTGATGAGATCGGCATTGCATCCACAGGTGTCATCGGACGCTTCCTTGATAGGACGGTGGTGTCAGGCCAGCTTGAGCAGATCTTTGACGGATTATCAAGCAGCACAGAGGCGAGCATGAAATGCGCCGGGGCTATAATGACAACAGACACCTTCACAAAGGAAGTGGCTGTCGAGATGGATAATGGCGTGCGCATTGCCGGTATTGCAAAAGGCTCGGGTATGATAGAGCCAGACATGGGGACAATGCTTGCGTTCCTGTACACAGATGCAGCAATATCAAAGAAAGCTCTTGATATTTACCTGAAAAGGGCGGTTGATAAAAGCTTTAATATGGTCGTTGTTGACGGGGATACCAGTACAAATGACATGGCTCTGATCAGTGCCACTGGCTATCACGAGTGCGATGAGATGCAGTTCCAGGAAGGGCTTGAGCATGTATGCACAGGTCTTGCAAGGATGATAGCAAGAGATGGCGAAGGCGCCACCAGATTGATCGAGGCAAAAGTAACAGGCGCAAGGAGTGAACACGATGCAGTAAAGGCTGCAAAAGCGATCGTACGATCGCCGCTTGTGAAGACAGCCATATTTGGAAAGGATCCGAACTGGGGCAGGGTGGTGGCTGCTGTCGGGTATTCGGGTGCAGAAATCGCCCAGGAAAAGATCTCTCTCAGGTTCTCTGATGATAAAAATGAGGTCACGCTTGTGGATTCTGGCAGGATAGTTGAAGGGAAACTGGACATACTGAAGAGCATCATGTCGGGTAAAGAGATCATTATTGAAGTGGATATCGGTCTCGGGGAAAATGAGGCCACTGCATGGGGATGCGATCTGACGTACGATTATGTAAGGGTCAACGCTGAATATACCACATAGAAATATCGATATCACTGATGATTTGACGTGAATTAAGAGGTGCGGGCGAGGGGTCACCAGATAAATATTTATACCATCATTATTATCATATTATTGATTTATAATAAGATCAGGTCGAAGAAAGAGGATACATGGTATACTTGAATGATGATACGCTCAATCT